>JBKPIZ010000120.1:0-4488 GCA_046730495.1 Pseudomonadota bacterium | reverse complement strand
GCCTGGGGCATGGGCATCGACCGCATCGCGATGCTCAAATACGGCATGCCCGATCTGCGCGCCTTCTTCGAAGCCGATATGCGCTGGCTGTCGCATTACGGCTTCCGCCCGCTCGACTGGCCGACGCTGGCCGGAGGGTTGAGCTCGTGAGTGGGGTTAGCAATTCAATTCTCCCATTGAGAAAGAGTTCTCATGCGTCGATGACATCCTCCCCCCCTTGTGGGGGAGGGTGGGGAGGGGGGTGCTGAGTGCCGCACGCGAAAGTCAGCGATCGCCAGCGCAACCAAGCTAAACGGCTTCGGCAGACGATGACGCGCGCCGAAAGTTTATTGTGGCGGTATCTAAAGGCTCACCACATCGACGGGATCGCCTTTCGGCGCCAGGTGCCGATGGGTCGGTTTATTGCCGACTTTGTATCCCACGCTGCGCGAGTTGTTGTTGAAGTCGACGGCGGAAGTCACGATTTCCAGACGCGACAATGGGCTGATCTAAAGCGCGATGAATGGTTCGCTTCACAACAATATGCGGTAATTCGGTTCACAAACGAGCAGATCTTAAAAAACTTGGAAGGCGTTATTGAAACCGTTCGTGAAACGGCTTCGGCTCGGCTAAAGCAGCTACCCCCCTCCCTGGCCCTCCCCCACAAGGGGGGAGGGAACAGTTTCTACTTGGCCGCGCAAAAGCCGAATCGTCGAACGGGCCGAACGGTCCCCCTCAAGGGGGGAAGTGGAGAAAATGCCGGCGTCTCCAATCGCGGAGAGCCACGCCCATGATGAAGCTCACCTTCAGCTGGCTCAAGGAGCATCTTAAAACCGATCGCTCGCTCGATCAGATCGCCGGCAAGCTCACCATGATCGGGCTCGAGGTCGAGCGCATCGAGGACAAGGCGAAGCTGTTCGCGCCATTCGTCATTGCTCGCGTGGTCGAAGCCAAGCCGCATCCGAATGCCGATCGGCTGCGGGTGTGCATGGTCGATACCGGCGACGGCAAGCCGATCCAGGTGGTGTGCGGCGCGCCGAACGCGCGGACCGGCATGAAAGGCGTGTTCGCGCCGCCCGGCGCGTTCATTCCAGGCAAGAACCTTACGCTTGGGGTCGGCAAAATCCGCGACGTCGAAAGCCGCGGCATGCTGGTGTCGGAATTCGAGCTGCAAATCTCCGACGATCATGAAGGCATCATCGAACTGCCGGACGACGCGCCGGTCGGCGCGGCTTACGCCAAATATGCCGGGCTCGACGACCCGATGTTCGAGATCAATCTGACGCCAAACCGCGGCGATGCCACCGGCGTGCATGGTATCGCGCGCGACCTTGCCGCTGCCGGCATCGGCAAGCTCAAAGACGCGTCGATCAAAATTGTCAAAGGCCAATTTCCGTGTCCGGTGAAGGTGACGCTCGATTTCGGCGCGTCGGCTTCGCTGTGCCCGGCTTTCGCGTTGCGGCTCGTTCGCGGCGTCAAGAACCGGCCGTCGCCGGATTGGCTCCAGCGATGCCTGACCGCCATCGGATTGCGCCCGATCAATGCGCTGGTCGATATCACCAATTTCGTCACCTATGACCGCGGTCGGCCGCTGCATGTGTTCGATGCGGCGAAAGTGCGCGGCAATCTCACGGTGCGGCGCGCGCGCGCCGGCGAGAGCCTGCTCGCGCTCGACGGCAAGACCTACGCGCTTGATGAGACGATGTGCATCATCGCCGATGATCACGGTGTCGAATCGCTCGCCGGCATCATGGGCGGTGAAAAAACCGGTTGCTCGGAAACGACCACTGACGTGCTCATCGAGTCGGCCCTGTGGGTGCCGATGAACATCGCGCAGACCGGCCGCAAGCTCGGTATCAATTCCGATGCCCGCTATCGCTTCGAGCGCGGTGTCGATCCGGCCTTTATGGTGCCGGGTCTCGAATTGGCGACGCAGATGGTCATGGATCTGTGCGGCGGTACGCCATCGGACGTTACGATCGCCGGCAGCGCCGCAGCACAGGAGCGCGTCATCGATTTCCCGGTAGCGGAAACCGAGCGCCTGACCGGCCTTGCGGTGCCGCTCGCCGACGCGCGCCGCATCCTCGACAGTCTCGGCTTTAAAGTCGCGGGGCAGGGGGCGCGCGTGAAGGTCACGCCGCCGTCATGGCGCGGCGACGTGCAGGACAAAGCCGACCTCGTCGAAGAAGTCGTGCGGATCGTCGGCGTCGATAAGGTCCCGTCGACGCCGTTCGATCGCGGCGAGGCGCCGCGCAAGCCGGTGCTCACGCCGATCCAGATCCGCACCCGCAAAGCCAAGCGCGCGCTCGCCGCGCGCAACCTGGTCGAGGCGGTGACCTGGTCGTTCATCAGCAAGAAACACGCCGAACTGTTCGGCGGCGGCAAGCCTGAACTGGCGCTCGCCAATCCGATTGCCGCCGAGCTTTCCGATATGCGGCCGAGTCTCATTCCCGGGCTCGTTGCCGCCGCGCAAAAGAACGCCGACCGCGGTGTTCCGGACGTTGCTTTGTTCGAAGTGGGACAAATCTTCCGTGGCGACCGGCCCGAGGATCAATTGACCGCGGCCGCCGGCTTGCGCCGCGCGCTGGCGAAACCCACCGGCATCGGCCGGTATTGGGCAAAGCGCGATGGCGAAATCGATGCGTTCGACGCCAAGGCCGATGCGTTGGCCGTGCTCGCCGCCGCCGGTGCGCCAGCCTCGGCGCTGCAGACGGTGCCGGGCAGCCCGGCCTGGTTTCACCCTGGGCGTTCCGGAACGATTCAGATCGGGCCGCAAAACGTGCTCGGTCATTTCGGCGAATTGCATCCGCGCGCGCTGGAGGCGCTTGATGCCGAAGGCCCGCTGGCCGCCTTCGAAGTGATTTTGGAACGCATTCCCGAGCCGAGGACACGCGGCACGCGCGCCAAGCCGGTGCTCGAACTGTCGCCGTTCCAGCCAGTGCAGCGCGATTTCGCTTTCGTGGTCGATCGTGAAGTCAAGGCCGCCGATATTGTGCGCGCAGCGCAATCGGCCGACCGCAAGCTTATTACCGGCATCACCGTGTTCGATCTTTACGAGGGGCAAGGCATCGCGTCGGGCAAGAAGTCGATCGCGATTGCGGTCACGCTGCAGCCGCGCGAGCGGACCATGACCGATGCGGAGATCGAAGCGCTCGCCGCCAAGATCGTCGCCGAGGTCGGCAAGCGGACCGGGGGCGTGCTACGGGCGTGATGCCGCGTAAGGCAGCGTATTATTGATCCATTGGACGACGCCGTTGTAAAAGTTGATAACATTCCGGTAATCCGAGCCGTCGGCGTTCTTTTGCTGGATCTTTTCACGCAGCGTGCGGAGCTGGGCCAGTAGGTCGCGCGCGTTTGCCGCGTCGTCGCCACCAAACGCCTTTGACGCCTCTCCATAGTCGCGCACCGCGTCCGCGAGCGCGACGATCGCGCGGCTGAACTCGGTCATGTCGGTCGCCTTCGGGTCGTGCGGCATGGCATCGATCGTCGCCTTGGCCGTGATTGCGATATGGCGGAGGTGCCAACGCTTGCTCTTGCCTTCGCGCGCCTCGATCAGCGCCAGTTCCTGGCGGGCGAGGCCGGCGCTCAATTGCTCCTGGCCGTCTTCGAGCCGCTGGCGCGAAGCGTAGAAGGCATTCATCGCCGGCACGATCTTCGCGTGCAGCGCCTTGCCGCCGGCCACATTATCGTCGGTATAATCCTTGCGTTCGTAATAGCCGGTCGCATCATTGAGCAGCGGCACCAGCGTTTCGAAACTGGCGGCATAGGCGCGCGCGGCTTCATCAAGCGATGGGATTGGCGGCGGCGCGTCCGCGGCCGCGCGTGCCTTGGCAATGGCTCGGGCGGCGCCGGTCGGTTCGACCGAATAGAGTCCATAGGAAATGTATCGCTCCTTGCCGGTCGGTCCGACCTTACGTTGATCGCCATCGACGACGACGTTTGCGCCAGCGCAAGTTGCGGCAGCATCAACACAGCGGCGGCAACGAGGGCCAACAGGTTTAAGGAATTTCGTGTCATGTTTTCTCTGCAAATTGCGAAAGGTGATCAGTCGATCTCAACGGGGACCCAGACTTTCTTGAAATGCAGACGCGGAGACAATGCAAGGTTCCAAGACTCTAGATGAATCTTTTTCATATCAGTGAAAATGACTCGATCATGGAAGCGGATGCATCGCTCCAGGCAAGAAATCGATCGTGATCGCGGTGATGCTGCAGCCGCGCGAGCGGACCATGACCGATGCGGAGATCGAAGCGCTCGCCGCCAAGATCGTCGCGGAAGTCGGCAAACGCACCGGCGGCGTGCTGCGGGGGTAGGGTGTTGTCAATGAGCCCCACGCAACCGTCCGCTCGTCCCCGCGAACGCGGGGACCCAGCAAAACAATCGCAGCCTCGCCAAGCCCATCCTGGATTGCCGCTTTCGCGGGAATGAGCGGAATTTCGAGTCGAATCCACTACCGCTCACGCATGATGTTGGGAGTGCCGTAATAGCTTCGCGGTTCGGCTTCATAGC
>JBKPIZ010000119.1:0-6370 GCA_046730495.1 Pseudomonadota bacterium | reverse complement strand
GATAAGATCATGCTCAAAAGACAACTTAGACCTTGATCGATTGAATCGAATTTGGATCAAGGTCCAAGTCGATCAATGATCGCGCCGTTCGGCGCCAACAATCAAGATACTCCCAGGTCCTTGCCGCCAGCTCAGACGAATTGGACGGCGATGCCGCCGAGACTGCCGAAATCGGCGTGCAGCGTGTCGCCCTTGCGAGCATGCACCACGCGCGTGAACGAGCCCGCCAGCACCAGATGGCCGACATCGAGTGCGACGCCGTGCTGGCCGAGCTTGTTGGCAAGCCAGGCGACGCCGAGCGCCGGATGGCCGAGCACGCCGGCAGCGACGCCGGTCTCCTCGATCTCCGAATTGCGATACATGATGCCGCCGACCCAGCGCAGATCGATATCAAGCGGACCGACCGGCCGGCCGCCGATCACGATGCCGGCGGCGGCGCCGTTGTCGGCGACGGTGTCGAAAATCTTGCGCGGATCTTGCAGGCGCGCATCGACGATCTCGATTGCCGGCACGACATATTCGGTGGCGCGCAGCACATCGGGCAGGCCGATGCCGGGGCCGCGCAGCGGCTTGCCAAGCACAAAGGCGAGCTCAATTTCGACCCGCGGCAAACAATAATTCTCGTGCGGCACGCGAGCGCCGTCGGCGATCATCATATTGTCGAGAAGGTGCCCGTAATCGGGCTCGTCGATCTGCGACGAGCGCTGCATCGCTTTCGAGGTGAGCCCGACTTTGTGCCCGATCAGCTTGGCGCCGGCCGCGATTTTGCGTTTGGCGACCTCAGACGAGATGGCGTAGGCGTCCTCCATGGTGATGCCGGGCCAGGTCCTCGACAGCTGCACCGCCTGTTTGCGGTCCTGCTCGGCGGCGGCAAGAATATCGGCGGCTTTCCTGCGATCGGCGTCGGACAGCATGAGGGTGAACTCTCCGCGGATACAGGCACAGCGCCCGGAGAACGGATGGCCGGGAAAAGCCCGGCCATGACGAGGCCGAAAAATTCACTCTAGCACAGCGGGGAAAAAGGAAAGGCGCGCAGGCTACTGACAGGCGGCGCGCAGCACGACGGTCTCGACCGGGCACTCCGCAGCGGCTGAGCGTTGTTGTCCCTGGCCTTGCAGCCAGAGCGAGGCATTGCATTTTTCGGCGGTGCGCACATCGAGCGGCTGGCCGTCGGAAAAGCCTTTGCCCTTGCAGGCATTGACCGCAGCACTCGCACAGTCGGCGGCGCCGTTGCCGGCGATTGCGCAGGGCTCGTGAATTTCGATCACTTTCGTGGTCGCCGACTTCACCATCGCGTCGGCGGCATTCTTCATCGCCTGCTGCGTCGCCGCAGCTGCATCCTTGGCCGCCTCCGCCGACTTCTTGTTGAAGTCGTCGATCTTGGATTGCTGCTCCTTGAGCTTGGCATTGAAGTCGGCGACGGAATCCTGCCACCAGTGGGACAGGTCATCGAAGAAGCCGCGCTTTTCCGCCGGAGTTTGTGGCGCAGCGGCGGTCGGGGGCGGCGGTTGCGATGGCAGAGCCAGCTGTGGGGCATTTTGCGGCGTAGCCGGTTGCGGGCCGGCCGATGTCGGCGGCGCGGCGGAGCCGGCGGATGATGGCGGCTCGCCGCTCTGCGCCAGCGCCGTGGCGCAGCCGCAAGCAAGCAACGATACCGCGAGCAAAGCGCCGCGGACGCGGTCTCGCATTGCCGATGTCGCCGTCTTGTTGCTGTTAGCTGGTGTCACGGCCACCCCCGCATGGCCTATTGCCGACCTCGATTGCGGACAGTCAAGCGACCGCCCGTCACATCTATTCGACCTAAAGCTTGGCGGCGAAATTGGGCGTCAGCAAGGTCAAAACCGCCGCATTACGGCTTTGAAATCAAATCAGAAAAGCCCTGGCCCGATTAATTTTTATTATTGCCGGCGCGTTCGCGCCATCTGGTCCACACAAACCACACCAGCCCCGCCACCAGCAGCACCACAACGACGGTGTCAAAGCGGTGAAACAGGCTCCGGAAGGTCGGATCGCTGTCCCAGCGCGCACCGAGCACCATGCCGATATAAGCGAGCCCGAAGCACCACGGCCAGGATCCGAGAAACGTGTAGATCTGGAATTGCGCCATCGGCATGCGCGCCAAGCCAGCGGGAAAGGCGATGAACGTGCGCACCACAGGCAACAGCCGGCCGATGAAAACCGTGATCGCGCCGTAGCGGGCAAAGAAATGTTCGGCGCGATCAAGTTCGGCAGCGCTGACCAGAACATAGCGGCCCCAGCGTTCGAATGCGGGGCGTCCGCCGCTGGCCGCTACGTAATAAGCGACGGTCGAACCGATATTGCAGCCGAGCGCCCCCGCGGTCGCAGCACCGATCAGGCTGAACCGGCCGATGGAAACGAGATAGCCGGCAAACGGCATGATGATTTCCGACGGCAGCGGAATGCAGGCCGACTCGATCGCCATCAGAACGACGACGCCGAAATAGCCGGTGGCGGAAATCACGCCGACGATCCAGGCCGCGAGCGCCGAAATGACCTGATCGAGCATTATCGATGAGGAGAAACGGAAAGCTCAGCGCCGCTTGCGCGCGCGGCGGCCTTCGAGCACGACGACTTTCCGGCGTGGAAATTCTTCCGGTAGTTTCTTCGGCACTTTCTCGGCGATGCCGAACAGCCGCTCGCGCCTGTCCATCTCTCTCCAGACGTCCTCGGGTTTGATGCCGGAGGCGACCCACAGCACCACGAGATTGTAGATGAGATCGGCGCTTTCCTTGACGACGGATTCGCGATCGCCATGCATGGCGTCGATCACAACCTCGACCGCCTCTTCGGCGAGCTTCTTGGCCATCTTGCTGCGGCTCGAGCGCAACAGCCGCGCCGTCCGCGAGGTGGACGGATCGTCGTTGCGGCAGGCATAGGCGGCCTGATAGAGGCGTGAAATCGAATCAGTCATGGCGCATCAGAATAACCTGATCTTGTCGTGATTGTGTTAATTCCTTGTTGTTACAAATTTATTAGGGCCCGCTAAAAGGCCAAATAGACCTTGAAATCGGGCTTTCCACGGTATTTTCCGCCCCCTCAATCGTCCAGCGCCAAGAGCCCGGCATTGCCGCCGGCCGCAGCCGTGTTGACGGTCACGACTTGCTCGGCCGTGAACCGCCGCAAATAGTCCGGCCCTCCCGCCTTGGGTCCGGTCCCTGACAGTCCGGTACCGCCGAACGGCTGCACGCCGACCGCGGCGCCGATCATATTGCGGTTAACGTAGACGTTACCGTGCGGAAGCCGAACGATGATCCGCGCGAAGCGAAAATCGATGCGCGACTGGATGCCAAGCGTGAGCGCAGTGGCATTCGCCGCGATCTCGTCCAACAGCGTGTCGAGCCGACCCGGGTGCCAGCGCACCACGTGCAACACCGGCCCAAAAATCTCGCGGTCGAGCGCGCCGGCGCCATCGAGTTCGACGATAGCCGGCGCGACGTAAGTGCCTTGCGCCGGCAGTGCGCTGTGCCGGTCCCAGCGAAATCGCAGGCGTCCGGCGCGCTCTTGCTCGTCAACCCAATCGTCCAGTTTGGTTTTGGCCTCGGCGTCGATCACCGGTCCGATATGAGTCCCGATCAACCGCGGATCGCCGACGTTCAACTCGCGCGCGGCGCCGGCGATCATTTCAAGGATTGGCTCGGCCACATCCTCCTGCAGGCACAGGAGCCGCAGCGCCGAACAACGCTGGCCGGCGGAGCGGAATGATGACGCCAATACGTCGTCGCAAACCTGTTCCGGCAAGGCCGTGGCATCGACGATCATGGCATTGATGCCTCCGGTCTCGGCGATAAGCGGCACGATCGGACCGTTTTTCGCGGCGAGCGCGCGGTTGATGGCGCGCCCGGTCTCGGTCGAACCGGTGAAGGCGACGCCGGCCACCAGCCGATGCGCGACGAGATGCGCGCCGACAGCACCATCGCCGGGAACGAGGTGGAGCGCGCTTGTCGGCACGCCGGCATCATGCAGAAGCGCAACCGCGCGTGCGGCGACGAGCGGGGTCTGCTCGGCCGGTTTAGCAACGGTCGTGTTGCCGGCAACAAGCGCCGCGACGATCTGACCGACAAAGATCGCCAGCGGAAAATTCCATGGTGAAATGCAGACGAACACGCCGCGGCCGCGATAGCGCAGCGCGTTGCTTTCGCCGGTCGGCCCCGGCATCGCCTGCGGTGCAAGCGTTTTGCGCGCCTGCGCAGCGTAGTAACGGCAGTAATCGACCGCTTCGCGCAATTCGGCGAGCGCATCGTCGAGCGTCTTGCCCGCCTCGTCCTGCAGCAAAGCGATGAACCGGCCGCGATCGGATTCCAGCCGATCGGCCGCGCGATCGAGGACCGCAGCGCGGCGCTCGATTGGCCACGCCATCCAAGACGGCAAGCCGTCGGCGGCGGCGGCAATGGCCGCATTGCCGATCGCTGCGTCAGCTTCGTGCACCACGCCGATCGCGCTGCCGTTGATCGGCGATCGCACTTCGCGCGCGATGCCAGGAAGCGTTACGCCGTTGACGAGCGGCGCGGCTTCCGCGCGCATCGCTGCGGTACCGCGAATTTCGCCGATCAGCGCGTCGAGGCTGCCCCGATCGCCGAAATCCACGCCGGCAGCGGCGCGCCGCTCCGGCTGGAAAATGTCGCGCGGCAGCGGAATCTTGCGGTTGCGCGCCTGTGCCGGTGCGCCGATAAAGCTTTGCGGGCGACGCAGAATTTCGCCGATCGGCATGCTCGGATCGGCGGCGGCCGAAACAAACGAAGAATTCGCGCCATTTTCCAGAAGCCGGCGCACCAGATAGGCCAAGAGATCGCGGTGGCCGCCGACCGGCGCGTAGACCCGGCAGGCGGCAACCGGAAATTCGGCGAATAGCGCCTCATAAAGCGCTTCGCCCATGCCGTAGAGCCGCTGGAATTCGAAGCCGTCGATGCCACCGGCATCTTCGATGACGCTCGCCACGGTCAAGGCATTGTGCGTGGCGAATTGCGGAAACAGCCGGTTGCGCGCGGCCAATAGCCGTTTGACGCAGGCCATGTAGCAGAGATCGGTCATCGCCTTGCGGGTGAAGACCGGATAATCGGCGAGACCATGCTCCTGCGCGCGTTTGATCTCCGTATCCCAATAGGCCCCCTTCACCAGGCGCACCGTGAGTTTGCGGGTTTTCGCCGCCGCCACCTCCTCGACCCAATCGATCACCGCCGGCGCACGCTTCTGATAGGCCTGCACCGCCAGGCCAAATCCATCCCAGCCCGCGAGTGCACGGTCGCCGAGCGCCGCAGCGACAATATCGAGCGACAGTTCGAGGCGATCCGCCTCTTCGGCATCGACCGTGAACTGCAAATCGTGATCCTTGGCGAGGCGCGCGAGTTCGACGAGCCGCGGCGTCAGTTCTTTAAGCACGCGTTCGCCAGAGATCGCCTCATAGCGCGGATGCAGCGCCGAAAGCTTCACCGAGATTCCCGGCCGGCTGCTTTTGCTCGCGGCATTGGCGCCGATGGCGGCGATGGCGCCGGCATAAGCTTCGAAATAATTTTCGGCATCGGCTGCCGTGCGCGCACCTTCGCCAAGCATGTCGAATGAATAGGAAAACTCCGCATGCGCCTTAGCGCGGTGCAGCGCCTCTTCGATGCTGCGGCCAATGACAAAATGCGAGGCGAGAAGCCGCATCGCCTGGCGCGTTGCCGCGCGCATGGCGGGAAGCCCGATCCGGCGCACCACATTGTCGAGGATGGTTTCCGGCGTTTCGGCGGGATGGATGACCCGCGCGGCAATGCCAAGCGTCCAGGCCGAGGCCGAAACCAAAAGCGCCGTCGATTTGACATCGCCGTCGAGCCAGCGTCCGGCGGCAAGCTTGTCCTCGATCAGCCGGTCCGCGGTCGCCGCATCGGGTACGCGAAGGAGCGCCTCGGCCAGCACCATCAGCGCCAGGCCCTCCTTGGTGGAGAGAGAGTAAGCATGCAGGAAATCCTCGACGCCGCCCAAGCCGCCGATCTTGGCGCGAATCGCCTCGATCAGGCGCCATGCGCGCGCATCGATCCGGCGTTCCGCGGCGCCATCGCGCGGCGCGTCCGCCAAAAATCTGGCCGCCAGTTCTTCGTCGGCCGGCGCAAATGACGCCTGGAACGGCGGCAGGGCAGCCGTCACTTCGTCCATGCCGGTATTTTATCCCGGGCGCGGTGAGGCGGGCGAGGCCTAAGCGCCGCGCGTAAGGAACGCTTCGAGCTTGTCGATGCTGCCGGTCCAGCCCATTTCCATGCCCTGCAGGTAGCCGACAGCGTAATCGACAACGGCGCGGCCGCGCGTATGCAACGTCATTGTTGTCTTGCCGCCGCGTTCGATGAACGTGACCGTCGTGAGCCCTTCGATAATCGGT
>JBKPIZ010000118.1:0-4610 GCA_046730495.1 Pseudomonadota bacterium | reverse complement strand
GAACTCAAGCGCGAGACCGCCGGCACCTATTATGTCGTGATCGAAGGCAGCGGCGCGACCGAGGTCGGCGGCAAGCGCTTCGAATGGGAACACAACGACCTCTTCGTCGTGCCGAACTTCGCCTGGCGGCGCCACATCAATACCGGCAAGACCGATGCGGTGATCTACTCGGTGTCGGACGCCGCGCTGATGCGCAATATCGGCCAGTATTACGCGCAAGGCCGCGGCAAGGACGGCAAGGTCACCGAGCTGACAGTGCATTAACTTGTGGTTCCCTTCCCCGCGAAGCGGAGGGGGATTCAAAATCACGTCCGGTCTGCAGATTTATCGTGCCCTACGGCGCTCGAGCAGCCGGGAAACGGCGTTTCCCAGGTGTAATTCTCGCCCGCTAATTGAACCGAGAGCTGCCCCTTCTGACAAGAATCAACGTCACCCTTATCGAAGACAAACACTTTCAAGCCCTTGCCATAGGCGCCGAGCGACTGACGCAAGACAGCCTCCAGTCCGGCGAGCATGGCGACGCTTGCAGGGGGCAGGTCATTTCTCGCAACAGGAGCAAGTGCCTTTCCATTTTGATCTTTAGGTTCTAGCGCCGCGATATCTTCATACGAAGATATGCCAGTCGCTTTATCCATTCTGCTATGAGCAACCGTCAGTATGACGTATTTCTGAAGCATCGCTATTGCGGCCGTCGCGGTAGGCTGCATCATCGCTGGCACAAACCACGTGAGCATCACCGTTTCGCTGCCGCGACTGTCGTTAATTCCCGCATAATCTCGCGCTAACATTTGCGGTGTCGTCTTCCATTGCCGGGATGACGCTGGCGAGAATGAGAATTAAAGATATAATAGCTGCGGCGAGCGCGACCCGCGCGGGGTGCTTAAGGAACACGACGAACTCCCTACTCTCGATGTCAAAACCCACCGCGCTCTGTAGCAGCCCCTCGTTGCAGACCTCGTAAATTTTCGCGTGAAATTTTTCGACAATTGCAAAAATTCGAAAACGTTCAACTCCAATTGAAAAAGGAGCGCGGCGAGCCGCGCTCCTTTTAGTTGGCGAACGTGTTTACGTCACGCCGCGCCTTTGAGCTTCTTGACGCACTGGCTGTAATAGCCGCCGCCCTTTTGCAGCCATTTCAAACCGCCATTGGCATTGGTCGACTTGTTGGCCTTGTATTGATCGAGGCAGGTCTTGCGCCGCGCGCGGCCGGGTTTCTCGCTCGAATATTTTGCATCCACCGCGCTCGGGAAAACCGTATTCGCCGCAACAATGATTGTTCCCGGGGAAGCGGCCGACGTTTTGGCCGTGCCGCTGCCTGTGCCTGCGTCGCACTGACTTTTGCGGAAATCGTTCCAGCTCGCGCCGTTAAGCGTACCGGCGGCCTTGGCGTCTTTGTACTTGGCGCTGCACTCGGTCACCGTGAGCGCATGCGCCGAACTTTGCATGGCAAGAGCGGCAACAACTGCCGCGGCAGCAAACAAAATGATACGCGGGATCGTTGGGTGTTCCTCATTGGAAGATTGAGTCATCGGGAGAGTGAGAAAGTCGTTGGAATTGGCTGCGACCCGAAACACGAATCGCGGCGCAGTGGATGACGTGCATCCACAGCCTGCCACACGTTCTGATTGAAGGGAAGAAAAGCGACGGCGAAGCCGCTGCGCAGATTAATGAAAAAATTTCACTTCTTCTTCGGCGCGTGATGGTGCGGTTCGCCGATCATCTCGCCGCAGCCGGCGCGCGTCGCCCAATATTGCCAGGCGCGCCAAGTCTCCGGCGAATGCGGCTTGTAGCCGGCGGCACGCGCGGCGATCTCGCCTTTCGACAACGGGATCGGCTTGCCGCCCATGCGCATCGCATTCATCTGCACCCGCGCATTGCGCGGGAGGTACACCGACAGCCGCACCACTTCGATGATCGAGCGCGCCGCGGAAGCAAAGCCATGGCCGCGCATCAGCGTGACATTGCCGGTGCCCAGACACTTCGCCAGATCGCGGCCTTGCGCCATGTTGGTCACCAGCAAATTGGTGTCGCCGAATTTTTTGCGGATATCCCACACCGGCACCTTGCCGCCGATGAAGCTGCCGGAATGGATTACCGGCTGCAGCGGCTGCTTGACCAGGCCGAATGGCAGCGTGTCCTCGGCATGCGCATGTACCACGGCCGTGACGTCCGGCCGCGCCTCCAAAATCGCCGCATGGATGAAACGCTCGAGATAGGGCTGGCGCTTGTCGTTGACCGGCTCGCCTTCGGCGTCGAACTCGATCAGATCGTGGCGCTCGACCAGTTCCGGGGCCAGCGAGCGCGCCATGAAGAAGCGCTTCGGATTGTCGGGATGGCGCACGCTGATATGGCCATAGGCGTCGACCACGTCTTCATTGGCGAGGATGCGGTTGGCGACGACGAGGTCGCGGAGCAGGTCTTCGAGTTGGCTCATCTGAGATTCCCAAAGCTAATGTGGGACGCCCTTCAAGGAGGGAGGAAACAGTTGACGATCATCCGTAAACTGGCACGAAGAGATCGTCGGCTTTGACCGGCTTATCGATCAAGCCCAAATCCTGCTGATATTGCACTAGCGCCTCTAAGGTCTTCCGGTTTGGCTCGAGGCCGTAAGGCCACGGATCGCCGTTGAAGACCTCCCAGATATCGTCGATCTCGCGCATCAAAAACGGCGTCATGTAGCGCACCGCGCGCAGATTGAACAATTTCTCCAGCGCGATCTGTTTCGATTTGACGAAAGCGTCGTAAAGGCTCGTGGCGACGAACGGATAGCGCTGGTAGACGCTCTTTTTGATCGCGACCAGATGCATGATCGGATAGATCTTCTTGCGCTTGTAGAGATCCTTGTCGACATCGACGTAATTGGGGAACAGCCGGACCACGTCGGGATTGGTGCGGATCTCTTTCGGCAGGCTCGTTCCGAGCGTGGCGTCGATCGCACCCTCGGCAAGGAGCTGGCCGAGCGTCTTGTTGCTGGTGTTGCTCTCGATCGAAATTTTTTTCAGAAGCGGCAGCACGGTCGGACTGCCGTGCGCGCCTTCAGTATTCATCGCGCTTTGCATCCAGCGCACCTTGGACAGGTCGACGCCGAATTCGTTTTTGAGAATGCCGTTGATGAAAATCGCCGCCGTCATTGTATAGAGCGGCACGCCGATCCGCTTGCCGGCCAGATCCTTCGGATTTTTTATTCCGGATTTGCGGTTGATCGCGATGAACCCCATCCGGAACGCGATCGACGGGAACACCGGAATCGCCACGAACGGACATTCGCGATTGGCGAAACGCTGCACGAATTCGGAGGAGGAATATTCGGCGACGTCGAATTCCTCACCGCCGGACATCCGATCGAAGATCGGCCGCGGTTGATCGATGGCGATGAAATTGAGATCGATGCCGGCGGGCTTCACCTCCCCGGTATAGAGCGCGAGCATCCGGTCATAGAGGCCGCAGGCAAACGAAAGCTGAAGCTTCGGCATCGTGGCGCCGCCCTCCCCTCATATTGTTTTCGGCGCAATCGTTAGCACGCGTGTGCCACGCCAGGAAGGCGGCGCGCGGGATGTGACGTGCGCGTTTAGCGCAAATCCTTGCGCAAAATCTTGCCGATATTGCTTTTCGGCAGCGTGTCGACGAATTCAATGATGGTCGGCACTTTGTAGCCGGCGAGCCGCGTATGCATGAATTTTGTCAGCGCGGCCTTGTCGAGGTTCGGATCGCTCCGGATGACGAAGAGCTTCACGGTTTGACCGCTGCGCTCGTCCGGCACGCCGATCGCGGCCGCCTCGCGCACGCCGGGATATTGCATGGCGACGTCTTCGACCTCGCTGGGAAACGCCTTGAAGCCGGAGACATTGATCATGTCCTTCTTGCGGTCGAGCAGTCGCAGGAAACCGTCCGGATCGAACGCGCCGATGTCGCCGGTATGCAGCCAGCCGTCGGCGGTCAGCACATCCTTGGTCTGCTGTGGCCGCTGCCAATAACCCAGCATCACCTGCGGACCGCACACGCAGATCTCGCCGGCTTGGCCGATCGGCAGGTCCTTGCCGTGATCGTCGCGGATCGTCACTTCGGTCGACGGCAGCGGCGGCCCGACCGTGCCCTGTTTCGGCGCGAAGAACGGATTGATGCAGACAACCGGCGAGGCCTCGGTCAGGCCGTAACCTTCCACCACCTGGCTGCCGGTGACTTCGTACCAGCGCTTGGCGACCTGGCTTTGGATCGCGGCGCCGCCGCCGACCGAGACGCGCAGCGCGCTAAAATCGATGCCGGCAAATTCCGGATTATTGATCAGCGCGTTGAACAGCGTGTTCACCCCCGACATCCAGGTGATCTTCGCTTGGCGCATGGTGCGGATCAGCCGGTGCAGATCGCGCGGATCGGGAATAAGAATGTTCATCCCGCCCAACAGCGAGAACGACAGCAAGTTCGCGGTCAGCGAGAAGATGTGATAGAGCGGCAGCGGCGTGAGCACGCGCTCGTGCTCGGCCGTCGCGTCCGATCCGATCCAGGCGCGGCACTGCATCGTTTTGGCGATCAGATTGCGATGCGTCAGCATCGCGCCTTTCGGCTCGCCCGTGGTGCCGCCGGTATATTGCAACAGCGCGACGTCGCTGCCC
>JBKPIZ010000117.1:0-13671 GCA_046730495.1 Pseudomonadota bacterium | reverse complement strand
CTTCGGTTCCATCCGCCGCCCGTTCGGTTGCCGCGGCGAGAAGCGCGCCGGGACGTGGCTCGGCCTCCGGCTCGCCGGCGCGTCGGCAGGTGACGCAAACATAGACGACCGGTAATCGGGTTTCGGACATCGCGTTGCCTCACGCGCGCTCAACGACGATGCGGCCAAGGCCGCTCCAGCGGTAGATCAGCAAGGAGACAATCCAGCTGGCTACGAAAATTGCGATGACGACGTAACCGAAACCGGCGAGCCCAGAGTTGAGCCTGCCGACCATGTCCCAGAAGCCGCCGGCCAGCTCGAGCTTGCTGGCGAGAAGGCCCAGCGCCTCGATACCGCCGATCAGCATCGCGACCAGGGCGGAAATTGCGGTGATGGTCAGATTGTACCAAATCTTGCGGATCGGATTGAGAAATGCCCAGCCGTAGGCGCCGACCATGAACACGCTATCGCTGGTATCGACGAGTGTCATTCCGGCGGCGAACAGCGCCGGAAAGATCATCACCGTGTCGAAGCTCATGCCTCCCGATGCCTGACTGCCGGCAACCGTGAACAGCGTGATCTCGGTCGCGGTGTCGAAGCCGAGGCCGAACAAAAAGCCGATCGGAAACATCTGCCAGCTGCGCGTGACCATCTGGAACAGTGGCCGGAACATGCGCGCCAAAAAACCGCGGCCGGAGAGCAAATGATCGAGCTCATGATCGGCAACCGGTTCGCCGCGCCGCGCGCGCTGAAAGCTGCGCCACACTCCGCGCAGAATGAACAGATTGATGCAGGCAATGGTGAGCAGGAAAAATGCCGACGTGCCGGTGCCGATGATGCTACCGATCACCTTGAAAGGATGCAGCTTGTCTTGCAGCGCGAATGCCGTGCCGACAATCACCGCGACTGCGATCGCCACAACCAGCGAGTGGCCGAGCGAGAAAAACAATCCGGCCGAAATCGGCCGTTTGCCTTCCTGCATCAGCTTGCGCACCACATTGTCGATTGCCGCGATGTGGTCGGCATCGACGGCGTGGCGGAGCCCGAGCACATAGGCGAGGAGAGCGGTGCCGAGAAGGGTCGGATGGGCCGAGAGTGTGACAACGGCCCAGAACCACACCACCGCGTTGAATGCAAACAGCAAGACATAGATGGCGGCGATCTTGCGCCCTTGATGGGGCGAAGCATCGTCAAGTGCCGAACTCAGATGGCCGAGCATAAAGGTCCTCGCATAACCTGCCGTCGGCGCGAGCGAGGACCAAAAGACTTAAATCGTCTTTCAGATCATCCACAGGCGCACCCCGGCCCGTGTTTGTCGCGTCGACACGGACGATGGCAGGTCTCCTGGCTCGCGGATCGTCGCTCCGTCCTGCCTTCCCGGCGCAGAGGCTGCGCCAGTGGCTTAACCGGACGAAACTTCCCGCTCACAGTTGCGGGGGCAGCTGCGGATTTGGCCAAGCGCATGCGCGGCCGCACCGCATTCCCTATTCACCCTCATCGAGGGACCATCGATGCCCTAGTGATAGATTTCGGTGCGTGGGCCTGTCAATCTGCCCGCGCGGCCTTCCGGCGGCGTTCCGGCGAGTGTTCCATTGGGCAGCGTAGCAAAACTTTCTCTGGTCCTCGGCGGCGCCCGCTCCGGCAAGAGCCGCTACGCGGAGAGCCTGATTTCGGCGCTGCCGCCGCCGTGGCAAGCGCCCTGGAACTATGTCGCGACCGCCGAGCCCAGCGATGCGGAAATGGCCGAACGTATTGCCTCGCATCGCGCCCGCCGCGGCGCGTCGTGGCATACCATCGAGGCTCCGCGCGATCTTGCCGGTTCGCTGCAAGCGGCCAAGGCCGCGCCGATATTGGTCGATTGCCTGACGCTGTGGCTCTCCAATCTGATGCTCGCCGGCGCGGATATCGACGCGGAGATGGCGCGTCTCGATGATGCGCTTGGCGCCGCCGCGGCGCCGATCGTGATGGTGGCCAATGAAGTCGGTTATGGCATCGTGCCCGACCATCCGCTGGGGCGACGGTTTCGTGACCTGCAGGGCGTGCTGAACCAGCGGATCGCAGCGCGCGCCGATCGCGTCGTGCTGATGGTCGCCGGGCTGCCGCTCGCATTGAAGGGAGCGCCGTAATAGCGCTGGATGAAGGTGACGCAAGCTGGATGAAGGTGACGCAATGAGCCAACCGATCGATCAGACCGAAGCCGAGCGGCATCGCGCCAAAATGGCCAAGCGCAAGGCTGTGCAGGATGCCGAAGTCGCCGGCAAGACCATCGAGAAAGGATTGCTGATTGTCCATACCGGCACCGGCAAGGGCAAATCGACGGCGGCGTTCGGATTGGCGCTGCGCATGCTCGGCCGCGGTCAGCGCGTCGGCGTGGTGCAATTCATCAAAGGCGCCTGGCATTCGGCGGAACGCGACGCACTGGCGCGTTTTGACGATCAGCTGGCCTGGCACACGATGGGCGAGGGTTTTACCTGGGAAACGCAAGATCGCGCCCGCGATGTCGCCGCCGCCGAACGCGCCTGGGCGAAAGCCCGCGCACTTATGACCGATCCGAATCTGGCCATGCTGATTCTGGACGAGCTCAATATCGCGCTGCGCTACGATTATCTCGATCTTGCCGCCGTCGTCGCCGCGCTTAAGGCGCGACCGCCCGGCTTGCATGTCGTCGTCACCGGCCGCAACGCCAAGCCTGAGCTAGTCGCCGCGGCCGATCTTGTCACGGAGATGACAGTGGTGAAGCACCATTTCGCCGCCGGCGTGAAGGCGCAGCCCGGGATTGAGTTCTAGGCATGGCGGCACGCGCGCTGATGTTTCAGGGCACCGGCTCTGATGTCGGCAAGTCGCTGGTCGTCGCCGGTCTCGCGCGCGCCTTTACCCTGCGCGGCCTTAAGGTTCGACCGTTCAAGCCGCAGAATATGTCCAACAATGCCGCGGTCACCGCCGACGGCGGCGAGATCGGCCGCGCTCAAGCGCTGCAGGCGCGCGCCGCGCGCACCCCGCCGACCGTCCACATGAATCCGGTTCTGCTCAAACCGCAGAGCGAGATCGGCGCGCAAATCGTCGTCCAGGGTCGCGTCTATGGCAGCGCCAAGGCGGCCGCGTATCAGCACATCAAGCCCGATCTGTTGCCGGCGGTGCTGGAGAGCTATCGCGAGCTGCGCAGCGCCGCCGATCTCGTGCTGGTGGAAGGCGCCGGCAGCGCCGCCGAGATCAACCTCCGCGCCAATGACATCGCCAATATGGGATTTGCGGAAGCGGCCGATATTCCAGTCGTGCTGATCGGCGACATCGACCGCGGCGGCGTCATCGCCAGCCTCATCGGCACCAAACACGTCATTGATGCGCAGGATGCCGCGCGCATTTGCGGTTTCATCGTCAACAAATTTCGCGGCGATCCTGCCTTGTTTGCGCAAGCCATGACGCGCATCGCGCAAGCGACTGGCTGGACGGCGCTGGGGCTTGTTCCATTCTTTCCCGATGCACGGCTATTGCCCGCCGAAGATGCGCTCGCGCTCGAACAAAAGCGGCCGGCAAAACCGCAAACGCGAATCCGCATTGCCGTGCCGATCCTGCCGCACATTGCCAATTTCGACGATCTCGATCCGCTCGAGGCCGAGCCGGCGGTCGAACTGGTCCGCCTGCGGCCAGGAACAGCGATCCCTGGCGACGTCGATCTCGTGATCTTGCCGGGCTCGAAGGCGACGATCGCCGATCTTACCGCGTTGCGGGCCGCCGGCTTTGACATCGATATCGCCGCGCATCGCCGCCGCAGCGGATTGGTGCTCGGCTTGTGCGGCGGCTATCAGATGCTGGGGCGGACAGTCGCCGATCCGCAAGGGATCGAAGGACCGCCCGGCCAAATCGCCGGGCTCGGCTTGCTGGACGTCGAAACCGTTATCTCCGCTGACAAGCGGCTCGAACCGATCCGTGGCGCGACCGAGGGCGGCGTTCCGTTTCGCGGTTATGAGATGCATATGGGCGTCACCGCAGGCGCCGATTGCGCGCGGCCGTTCGCGCGGCGCGACGACGGTGCGCCCGACGGGGCGGTTTCGGCCGACGGCCGCGTGTTCGGGACCTACATCCACGGCCTGTTCGCTGATGATCATCAGCGTGCGGCTTGGCTCGCCCGCTTGTCGGCCGGCACGGCCGCCGTCGCTTACGACGACTTGGTTGAACAGACGCTCGACCGGCTCGCGGCGCACCTTGCCGCGCATCTCGATCTTGATCGCCTGCTTAAGCTAGCGCGATAAATATCGCGGCGAGTACCGCGACCAGCGCCACAAGGATCGCGTCGGCGGCGCGGTAAAGCGCCAGC
The DNA here is from genome assembly GCA_046730495.1 of Pseudomonadota bacterium. Classification (GTDB taxonomy): domain Bacteria; phylum Pseudomonadota; class Alphaproteobacteria; order Rhizobiales; family Xanthobacteraceae; genus BOG-931. The sequence continues at coordinate 9,377 of JBKPIZ010000117.1, read as the reverse complement.
GCGCGATCGATGTCCTTGGTGTCGGCGTCACGCCGGCCGTCGCCCATGAACGCATCGTCGACGCGAACGCCGCCATAGACTCGCGGACCGGCAAGCGACAGGCCCAGCGCGCCGGCCATTGCCGCTTCCGGATAGCCGGCATTGGGCGAGCGATGGCAGGCGGCATCGCGCCGGACTGTACGCCAGGCGCGGCTTGCGCAAGCATCTTTGCGCAGAGCCGCCGCCGCGACCAGCAACAACGCCGCAAGCCGCGACGCCGGCAGATTGACCAGATCGTCGAGCTTTGCCGCCGCCCAGCCGAAATCGGCGTGGCGCGGCGTGCGGTGCCCGATCATGCTGTCGGCGGTGTTGATCGCTTTGTATAACCCAATGCCGGGAAGTCCTGCGGCCAGGAGCCAGAAGACGGGTGCGACCACCGCGTCCGAGAAATTCTCGGCGAGGCTTTCGATCGCGGCGCGGGCCACGCCGGCACGATCGAGTGCGGCAGTATCGCGGCCGACAATATGCGATACTGCCTGGCGCCCAGCATCGAGGCCATCTTTATCAAGCGCAGAGGCGACGTTGGCCACATACCGGTGCAGACTGCATTGCGCGATCATGGTGCTCGCCAGCACGGCGACTGCGATGAGACCGTATGGCAAACGCAGCAACTGGCTTTGCGCCACGAAAGCGATTGCGCCGACAATGCCGAGCACGAGCATGAGCGCTAAGATTCCCATAAGCCGCCGCAATCTCGCCGCCAGCTCGCGGTTGAGAAGCCGATCGCATCGTGCAATGAGCCCGCCGATCCAGCTCACCGGGTGGCCGATCGCGCGCGTGAGCCGTTCCGGATAACCGATGCAGAGTTCGATCAGCATGGCGAGAAGCGCGAGTGCGGCGGACATGATGTTTTCTGATGATCTCGATCACCCGCTTGCGCACGGCGGCGGGCTTGCCGCCGCGCAACGTCTGTTCACTGACGCTCCGGAACCTTTCATCGACCTTTCAACCGGGATTAATCCCTATTCCTATCCGCTGCCGCAACTGGCGCCCGATCTCTTCACGCGACTGCCCGATCCGGAAGCGCTGGCTGCAGCCGCGAGCATTGCCGCGCAAAGCTATGGCGCGCCCTCGCCGGCGCATGTCGTCCCCGCACCGGGAACGCAAATCCTGCTGCCGCTCGTCGCCGCGCTCGTCGCTCCAGGCCGCGCTGCGGTGGTGGCGCCGACCTATCGCGAACACGCGCGCGCCGCCGCACTGGCCGGCCATCGTGTCACGGAGATTGTCGATCTCGACGCCGCACGCGAGGCGATGCTCGTCATTGTCACCAATCCGAATAATCCCGACGGCCGGCTGTTCGGCAAGAGCGATCTGATCGCGCTCGCAAAACGGCTCGCGACCCGCGGCGGACTGTTGGTCGTGGATGAGGCCTTTATGGATGCGAGTCCGCCCGATGCCAGTCTCGCCGGTGAAGTCGGGGGTAACGCGATTGTGGTGCTGCGTTCATTCGGCAAATTTTTCGGGCTCGCCGGTATCCGGCTCGGCTTTGCGCTCGCGGCGCCGCCTCTCGCCGCGCGCCTTGCCGCAAAGCTCGGTCCGTGGGCAGTCTCGGGACCGGCGCTCGCGGTTGGCGCGGCGGCCTTGGCGGATCGCGCGTGGATTGAAGAGACGCGCAAGTGTTTGATCGCAGCAGCGGACCGACTGAAAGCTATTCTTCTCGGTGCCGGGCTCGACATCATCGGCGGCACCGCGCTGTTCCAGCTCGTGCGTACGCCGGCGGCGTCAGATTTGTTTGCCCATCTCGGCCGTGCCGGCATTCTGGTCCGCAGCTTTCCGGAACATCCATCGTGGCTGCGCTTCGGCCTGCCCGACAACGAACCGGCTTGGGCGCGGTTGCAGATGGCGATGGCCGCTTATGCCGACACGCATTAGGCTTGCGTTATGACCATGCGCCTGACTCGCCGTAAAGATGGATTCGCATCGGCGCCGCGCGCGATCCATTTCGACGCGGCGTTTCGCGCGCGCTTGCGCGATCTGTTGTTGTGGCGGCGGGACGTCCGCCGTTTCCGGCCCGATCCGCTGCCGGCGGGCATGCTGGAGAGCCTGATCGAATTGGCTTGCCTTGCTCCTTCGGTGGGCTTGAGCCAGCCTTGGCGTTTCGTCATTGTCGAGAATGGTGCGCGTCGCACCGCCGTTCGCGAAAATTTCGCGGCATGTAATGCGCAGGCCTTGCGCGCGCAGGCACCGCAGCGCGCCGGCCTTTACGCCCGGCTCAAGCTCGCCGGATTGGACGAAGCGCCCGTTCATTTCGCGGTGTTCGCCGATCGCGCCACCACGCAAGGCCAGGGCCTTGGCCGACGCACGATGCCGGAAATGATCGAGTATTCCGCCGTGACCGCCGTGCATACGATCTGGCTTGCCGCGCGCGCCCAAGGAATCGGTTTGGGATGGATTTCAATCCTCGATCCGGCGGCGATCGCGACCATCCTGGAGGTGCCGACGACGTGGAAGCTCATCGGCTATTTTTGTCTCGGCTATCCCGAAGCCGAGGACATCGTGCCCGAGCTTGAACAAGCGGGATGGGAGGAACGTGCGCCGATGTCCTCAGCCATCATTCGGCGTTGAGGTCTGTTCTTGCCCGGCGGGCAAGGCGATGCATCAGCGCATGGCGCTGGGCGGCCTCGTTCCCTTTTCCTGTCGTCCCGACGCCGTCAAGCCGGACTTGGTTGAGCCGGGCAGGTATCGGGCGATTATCACTGGATCGAGCTGACGCAGGGCGTTGTCCGGCAGCCGCTGCCAGTTCTCGTCGCGACCGAACAGAGCGATGCCGAGATAGCCGCGCACGGTCAGCGTCTGGCCGTCCGGGCTCACTCGCATCATGGCGCTGTAAATGTTGCCGTTGCGCGGGTCGAGAATATTGCCGCCCTGATAGGTCAAGCCGTCGCGTTGCATGTCTCTGACCAGAGACAGCCCGAGCAGCGGCTGGTCCTTGCGGTCATCGCGGCAGCTTGAACAGATCGGATTTTTGGGATCCTGCGGGCGAAGAAACATTTTCGCGATCACGCCTTCATAGAGGCCGCCGCGCTCGACGAACAGGAACCAGCTGACCGGATTGCCGGTCTCGTCGTCCAGTTTCTGCCACAGCCCGGCGGCGGCGGGCTCCGCAGGCGCAGTGGATTGAGCCGCCGCGATCGCCAGAGATGTCGTCAAAAAACACGCTGCCAGCGCGGTTACGAGTTTTGCCGATTGCACTGCCAACGGAACCCTCCATTGGAATCGAGTATTGCGCGTTGAGCGGAATTGATCGTTTGATAATGCGGTGATTTCACGGCCTCGCCTCGGGCCAAGTGGCGATACTTGGCGATCCTTTCTTGGCTTTTTCGTGCGCGATGGAACAAGAACTGCTTGATCCCGCCGCGGCGGATGTTATTGGGGGGAATTCACAAGCCTGACCGCCGGCTCCGGCGCGTTCGCGCTTTTCTCGACAGTTTTGTGACGACGGTTTCCGATAGCTGGCCCAAACCATGCGTGTATTCGTCCCCATTTCAGTTGGCGGCTGGACCCGTTTGTTCAGCCGATGGGATGTTCTCGCCATTCTCCTGATCCTCGGGCTTCTGGTTTTTCTCGGCGAGGCCAGCCGGAATCTTTTCGAACCCTTGGCCGAACTGCAAAGGCAGCCGCCCTCGCTCGATCCGCGCAATCTCCCGGAATACGCCGCGCGCACCACGCTGCGCATTCTGATCGCGATGGTGCTGTCGCTCGTTTTCACCTTCACTTATGCGACGCTTGCCGCGAAAAGCCGATCCGCCGAACGGCTCCTGGTGCCGCTGCTCGACATTCTGCAATCGGTGCCGATTCTCGGCTTCATCTCCGTCACTGTCGTGTTTTTCATGAGTCTCGCGCCCGGTCGCGTGCTCGGCGCCGAATTCGCCTCGATCTTTGCGATTTTCACCAGCCAAGCCTGGAACATGGCGTTCAGCTTCTACCAGTCGCTGCGCACGGTGCCGGCTGAGCTGGAAGAGGCGACGCGCAATTTCCGGCTCAGCGCCTGGATGCGGTTCTGGCGGCTCGATGTACCCTTTGCCATCCCGCAGCTCATCTGGAACATGATGATGTCGATGTCCGGAAGCTGGTTCTTCGTCGTCGCGTCGGAGGCGATCAGCGTCGGCAATACCACGGTGACTTTGCCCGGCGTCGGCTCGTATATCGCGCTCGCGATCGAGCATCGAAACCTCGCCGCGGTGGCTTGGGCGATCGGTACCATGCTGGTCGTGATTTTGATCTACGACCAGGTGCTGTTCCGGCCGCTGGTGGCATGGGCGGACCGCTTCCGCTTCGAACAGGAGCCCGGCGTGCCGGCGCCGCAATCATGGGTATTCGACGTGCTGCGCCGTTCGCGCATCATCGAGCGGCTGAGGGAACGCGTTACGGCGCTGTGGCGCTCCGCGCTGCGCTGGCGCAGATCGCGCAAGACGTTGCCCCGCGCACCGGCAAAACGAGCCGGCCGCGCTTTGGCTTTGCCGTTTACCGCGGTGGTCCTTGTGCTTGCCGCGGCGGCACTGTGGCAGGTCGCGACATTCGTGATGACCGGGATCGCGCTGCGCGACGTCGGCGTTGCGATGCTGCTCGGCTTTGCCACGCTCGCGCGCGTCGTCGTCCTGATCGCGATCGCGAGCTTGATTTGGGTGCCGATCGGGGTCTGGGTCGGAACGCGGCCGCACGTTGCGCTGCTCGTTCAACCGGTGGCGCAGTTTCTCGCCGCCTTCCCGGCCAACCTGCTATTTCCCATCGTGGTCTCAGGGATCGTCGCCTGGCAGCTCAATCCGAATATCTGGCTGAGCCCGCTGATGATCCTTGGCACGCAGTGGTACATTTTGTTCAACGTCATCGCCGGCGCTGCAGCGATTCCCGCGGAACTGCGCGCGGTCGCCGTCAATTTGCGCGTGCGCGGCTGGTTGTGGTGGCGGCGCATCGCATTGCCCGCGGTGCTGCCCTATTATGTCACCGGGGCGATCACCGCGTCCGGCGGCTCGTGGAATGCGAGCATCGTCGCCGAGGTCGCGTCCTGGGGCAATGAGCATCTGCAGGCCGAAGGGCTCGGCGCCTATATTGCGGAACAAACAGATGCCGGCGATTTTCACCGCATCGTGCTTGGCATCGCGGTGATGAGCCTGTTCGTCGTCGTCGTCAATCGCGTGTTCTGGCGGCCGCTGTACCAATACGCCGAACGCAAGTTCCGGCTTGGATGAGGATCGATATGAGCGCCGATTTGCTCGACGTCCATTCGCTGCGCCAGTCTTTTCCCCGCGCCGACGGCGGCGAGCATCTGGTGCTCGACGGCGTCGAGCTTTCGCTGGCGCAGGGACAGATCGTCGGTCTGCTTGGCCGCACCGGTTCAGGCAAATCGACATTGCTGCGGCTGATCGCGGGGCTGGCGCAGCCGTCCGGCGGAACGGTCACTTATCTCGGCGAACGCGTCACTGGACCTGCTCCCGGGATCGCGATGGTTTTCCAGTCCTTTGCGCTGTTTCCCTGGCTGACGGTGCTGGAGAACGTGCAATTGGGCCTCGAAGCGCTCGGTCTTCCGGATGCGGAAATCCGCAAACGCGCGCTGGCAGCCATCGATCTGATCGGGCTCGATGGCTACGAGTCGGCTTTTCCACGCGAATTGTCGGGTGGCATGCGCCAGCGCGTTGGCTTTGCCCGGGCGCTGGTCGTGCATCCGAACATTCTGCTCATGGACGAGCCGTTTTCCGCGCTCGACGTTTTGACCGCGGAGACGCTGCGCACCGATTTCCTCGAACTGTGGGGCGAGGGCAAATTGCCGATCAAAGGCGTCATTCTCGTCACCCACAATATCGAAGAGGCGGTCCTGATGTGCGACCGCATCCTGTTGTTTTCCACTAATCCGGGCCGCATCATCAGCGAAATCGCCGTCGATTTGAAACAGCCGCGCAACCGGCTCGACTCGCGGTTTCGCGAACTGGTCGAGAAAATCTACGTGGCGATGACGGCGCGCACGCCGACGCCGATCGGAATCAGCGATCGGCCGGTGGCGACCATCAGCACCGTCTTGCCGCGCGTCTCCGCCAATCTTCTGGCCGGCCTGGTCGAGACGCTTGCGGCGGCGCCCTATAACGGCCGCGCCGACCTGCCGGTGCTCGCCGACGAGCTGCACCTCGAGATCGACGAGCTGTTTCCGGTCGCCGACGCGTTGCAACTCCTGCGGCTTGCCGAAACCGAAGGCGGCGATATCAAGCTGACCGACACCGGCAAGCAATTCGCCGAAATGGCCACGGACGACCGCAAGCGCCTGTTCCAGCGCCAACTGGTATCCTACGTGCCGCTCGCCGCGCATATCCGCGACGTATTGCAGGGGCGCACCAATCACGCGGCGCCGAAAAGCCGCTTCTTCGACGAACTCGAGGACCATATGAGCACCGAAGATGCTGAGCTGACGCTGCGCGCCGTGATCGGCTGGGGACGTTACGCGGAAGTGTTCGCCTACGACGACGATTCCGGCACGTTCAGCCTGGAAAATCCGACTTGAGGCGCGGCCATCGTCTTCACTTCGGCGGCGGCAGAAAATTCACCTCGTGCTTGGCCGAGACCGCGACGACGTCCTCGGGCTTTTGTTCTTTCATCGAATGGATCGCCCAGAACAAGTCATAGAGCTTGCGCGTCGGCGACACCCAGAAGAAGCATTTCACCGGCTGGTCCGACTTGTTGAAGATGCCGTGCGGCAGGCCCATCGGCATGCGGATCAGGTCGCCGGCGGTGGCAACGACATCCTTGCCGTCGAGCATAAGATCGAAGCGGCCTTCGAACATGTAGATGAATTCGTCTTGCGTCGGGTGGATGTGCGGCGGCACAAAAGTACCGGGCGGAAACGTGGCGTGCCAGGAAAACGAACTCTCGCTCACCGCCTTCGGCACGTAAGTCTGGCCAAGAATATTCCAGGCGATGCCGTCAAGGCCGGCGCCGGCTTTGGTTATTCCCGCTGTGAGTTTTTGCATCGGATCGTCTCCTTGGCAAACCGCGATTACAGCATGATCCGGAAAAGTGGGTACCGGTTTTCCGAAAAGATCATGCTCAAACAACAAGCTAAAGCGAAATACCGAATCAACCTAAAATCATTTCGCTTTAAGCCGCGCTGCGCCGTCCGCCAGCCGCGATTGCGAGCAGCGCCCGCTCGGCGATGGTGTCGGCCAGCGCCGGATTGCGCCGCGACTGCAGCACCGCGCCGGCCAAATCGGCCATGGCATTGGCGAGCCGCGCCGCGCTCCAGGCCTTGAGCGCCGCTTCGACAAGCGGTCGACGGCGGAACGGCAGCGGCGGCGAAACGGCATCGAGCGAAAACGCTTTGCCCTGCTCGATTGCCAGGCGCCACTTGTGCAGTTGCGCGAGCTGCCGCTGCGCGTTGAACAGGATCGAACCGGCGCTGGTGCCGGCGGTGCGGGCTTTGCCGAGCTGGATTTCCAGTTCGCCGGGCCGGCCGGCAAAGGCCGCGTCGACAATATCTTCGGTCGCCAGCGCCGATGCGTCGGAAACCACGGCGGCGACATCTTCGACGCCGACTTGGCCGCGGCCGCGCGCATACAACGCAAGCTTTCGAATTTCGCTGCGCGAAGCGGCGCGGTCGCCGCCCAAGAGCGGGATCAGCGCCGCGCGCGCATCGGCGGCAAGCGACAATCCGCAAGCCCGCATCTCCTCGTCGATCAGCCGTGCGCGGTCGCGTTCGGTGTCGGCGTAACATGGCAGCGCCGCCGCATTTTTGGCGCGTTCACAAACGACGCGCAGCGGCGCATTGCGGCGCAGGTCGCCGGCTTCGATGATCACGCGGCAGGTCGGCGACGCGGCGAACAGCGCATCGCCAAGCAGCGCTTCCACAGCGGGCGCGATATTGCGGCTGCCGGCCTTGGCCCAGACCGCGCGGCGACCGCCGAACAGCGGCATGGTCAGCGCCTCTTCGACAAGACGCGACGGTTCGGCGGCGAGCTCCTCGCCGTCAAGCCGCGCCAGCGCGAACGGATCGTTCACGTCGTCGACCGAGACCGCGACAAGCGTGCGGACCCGTTCACCGGCCAAACCGGCGTCAGGCCCGAACACAAGAACGACGCGCCGCGCCGGATCGGGCCGCGCCACGAACGCATCGACATCGGCAGCTTTGACGGCGACCATGACGGTTCCTCTATAGCATGATCCCGAAAAGCGGATGCCGGTTTTCGGAAAAGATCATGTGCAAATGAAATTTTTTGGGCGCATCATGAAATGATGCGCTGGAGGATCGTAGCAGTCTCAGGACGGGCACGATCCCGTGCGCCGGCAATAGCGCGTTCACGCGCGTAGACGCGCTTTTGCGCTGCACCGAGTTCGGGATACGGAATGCTCAGGTGCCGGCGACGAAATGGGACGCAAGCCTGTTGCGGATCGCCTCGGCCGCCACTTTCGCGGCGCGATCCTCGGCGTCGAGCAAAGCGCGCTGCTTGGCGAAGCGCTGCTGCGATCCCGGAATATCGTAGCCGACATGCGCGCTGGTGGAGTCCTTGAGCACGATCCTGCCGGTTGCGATCTCGATCATCTGATAGGTCGCGGTCACACCGCCGATTTCTTCCTGCGGCCGTCCGGTGACCGGATCGATCGACACCGATACGCTGACCGGCGTCACCGTCACGTCGAGCCGATGCGTCGGCGCAATGGCACCGGCGGCGCCGTTGAGATCGAACTGCAAGGCATTGCGCATGGCTACCGCGATGCGCGCCTGCGGCGATCCCTGCCGCAGCGGGATCGGCGCGACCAAAACCTCGGCGAGCTTATCGCGAACGCTGTCGTCGCCGACCGACGGATTGCGGCCGTAGAGCGGCTCAAAACAGCCGGCGAGCAGCCCGGCCGCGGCGATGACGACGGCGAACCGCACCACGGCGAGCCGCGCGGTCGCGCTCATGCGCTTGCGGTTGTCACACCACCACATTGACGATCCGTCCCGGCACGATGATCAGTTTCTTTGGCCGCTTGCCGTCCAGCGCTTTTTGTACCGCATCGAGCGCCAGAACCGCAGCCTCGATCTCGGCGCTGGTGGCATCGCGCGCCACTGTGACATCGGCGCGCTTCTTGCCGTTGATCTGAACCGGAAGCGTCAGCGTCTCCTCGACCAAGAGCGCGCGCTCAAGCGCGGGCCACGGCGCTTGCGCCACCAGCGTCTTATGGCCGAGCAGTGCCCAGCATTCTTCGGCGAGATGCGGCATCATCGGATGGAATAATTGCACGAGAATGTTAACCGCTTCGCGCAGCGCCCAGCGCAAATCCGGCGGCGCCGCGCCGGCCGCTTCCGGCCCCGGTTTACCCGCTGGTTGCCCCCCGTTTGGCGCCCCCGTTTGCGCCCCGATATCCCCGATTAT
>JBKPIZ010000116.1:0-11665 GCA_046730495.1 Pseudomonadota bacterium | reverse complement strand
CCGCCTTCCTTAAGCCATTCGACGTCCACGCGATTCGGAATATTGCCGGCGATCCATATCAAGGCAATCAATACGACGCCGATTGTGAACGGGAAGCTTAAAAAATTGTGCGCGTATTTTGCCCATTCCGACCATGCCGTGAAATTGTCGGCGCCGATGAGAGGAAGCAGTAGTGGCCGTCCGAAAGTGATGTTAAGACCCGTTAGTCCCAGGATGATGAAGCAGACCGCAGTCATCCAGTGCACAAAGCGCTCGAACCAATTGAAGCGCACGATCTTGCGCCCGGAAAAACCGCTCTCGAGCTTCACCGATCCGCGCACGAGATAGAAGATCACGAGCACACCGAAAAAGCCCAGGATGGCAATGGCGGCGATCCAGCGCAGCGTCACATTGTGAAAGTATTGCCAATCGCGACCGGCGGGATGTTCAAGCACGTAGGATTTGGTATCCGGGATCGTGCCAAGACCCTGAATGGTCTTGAGCTGATTGAGGAGCTGCTGCTCCTGTACCGCGCTGCCATTTGGATTGACCTGCGCCGACACTGGCGAACTTGCCGGTCCAAAGATTATAAGCAGGAGCCCGAACGCTACGGCGATCGTGCGGATCAGCGCGAAAAGCCTCGCCATGCCACAACTCCCTCCAATATGCCGTTTTGTCTTTGGCCAGCGACGCGCAGAGGGCGCGCGGCCCATATCACTCAGTTTGTAACGGTCACTCACGTCGCAATGGTCTCGCCGTAAGCAGTCTGCCAGCCCCAGGCTCCTGAGCCATAGCCGCGCCGCGATACACGCTCTTTGTAGATTTGCGCGATCACATCGCCGTCGCCGGCGAGCAGCGATTTGGTCGAGCACATCTCGGCGCATAGCGGCAGTTTGCCTTCAGCAAGTCTGTTGGCGCCGTATTTCTCGTACTGCGCTTTGCTCCCATCCGGCTCCGGGCCGCCGGCGCAATAGGTGCACTTATCCATTTTGCCGCGTGAGCCAAAATTTCCGACCTTCGGATATTGCGGGGCGCCGAAGGGGCAGGCGTAGAAGCAATAGCCGCAGCCGATGCACAAATCTTTGCTGTGCAGCACGACCGCGTCCGCCGTGGTGTAGAAACAGTTGACCGGGCACACTGCCGCACACGGCGCATCGGTGCAATGCATGCAGGCCATCGAGATCGAACGTTCGCCGGGTTTGCCGTCGTTGAGCGTAACCACGCGGCGGCGGTTAATGCCCCAGGGCACTTCGTGCTCGTTCTTGCACGCGGTGACGCAGGCATTGCACTCGATGCAACGGTCGGCGTCGCAAAGAAATTTCATTCGAGCCATGACCGTTCTCCTTAAGCCGCCGTTATCTGGCACAGAGTGACCTTGGGTTCCTGCATCCCGGTCGCGGGGTCGTAGCCATAGGTCGTGATGGTATTGGCACTCTCACCGAGCACGATCGGGTCGGTGCCCGCGGGGTAGTTGGCGCGCAGATCCTGGCCGCCGAACCAGCCGCCGAAGTGGAACGGCATCCAGGCGACGCCTTTGCCGACGCGTTCGGTGACAAGCGCAGCGACTTTTGCCTTTGAACCGTTCTCGGCGCCGGTCACCCAAACGAGCGCCCCGTCCTTGATGCCGCGTTCGTTCGCATCGGCGGGGTTGATCTCGATGAACATCGTCTGCTGCAGCTCGGCCAGCCACTTGTTCGACCTGGTTTCCTCACCGCCGCCCTCGTACTCGACCAAGCGGCCCGACGACAAAATGAGCGGGAATTGCTTGGCAAGGCCCTTGTCGACGGCTGCCTTCTGTATGGTGAAGCCGATGTTTGGCAGCCGGAACTGCTTAGCGTCGGGCAAGGTCGGGTATTTGGAGACCAGCTCGACGCGCGGCGTGTAGATCGGCTCGCGGTGAACCGGGATCGGATCGGGTAGGCCGAAGGCATTCATCCGCGCTTTGGCATTGCCGTAAGGGACGCAGCCGTGCTTTAGCGCCACGCGATGAATGCCGCCTGACAGGTCCGTCGACCATGAGACCGCGTCCGGAGTTGTCGGATTGACTTTGTTGATCACGGCCATCTCGGCTTCGGTCAGGTCTTTGTCCCAGCCGAGCTTCTTCAGCACGGCGAGCGTGAACTCCGGATAGCCGTCCTTGATCTCCGAATCCTTGGAGTAAGATCCTTCGGCAAGCAGGTTCACCTTCACGACGGTGCCGTCGGCCTGTTTCTCCTCACGTTCCACGCCGAACCGAGCGCGGAAACAGCCGCCGCCATCCATCACCGCAAGATTGGTGTTGTAGAGAAGCGGCGTGCCCGGATGTTTAACCTCGGGCGTACCCCAGCACGGCCACGGCAATCCATAATAGTCGCCTTTGTTCGGGCCGGTGGTGGCGCGTTGAGTGAGCATGTCGAAGTCGGCTTGGTGCGCCATGTGGGACTTGAGCCGCTCCGGCGATTGACCGCAGTAGCCGGTCGAGAAACTGCCGCGGTTCATCTCGCGCAGAATATCCTCGGCGACCGGCAGGTTGTTCTCGACCTTGATGTTCTTGAACATCTGATCGGCGAAGCCGCACTTCTTGGCCATCAAGTAGATGACTTCAAGATCGTCCTTCGATTCAAAGATCGGCTTGACGATCTGCTCGCCCCATTGCAGCGCTCGGTTCGAGGCGACGCGCGAGCCGCGGCATTCGAATTGCGTGGCGATCGGCAGGAGATACATGTCGTCCTTGCGGCCGGCCTGCACGGCGAGCGAAGCCCACGTTGTGGGGTGCGGATCGGCGACGACCAGAAGCTCAATCGCCTTAAGACCTTTCAGAGATTCCGGTATGCGGGTGATGCTATTGCTCGCATGCCCTTGAATGAACATCGCCTTCACATTGTCTTTCTGGGCGACTTGGTCTTTCGGCAGAAGCACGGCATCGAACCAGCGGGTCAGTGGGATCCCGGGCGTCTCCATGATTTTCTTCTCGTCGAAGCGGCCGAGCAGGTAGTTGTAGTCGACCTCCCACACCCGCGACCAATGCTTCCAGGCCGCCTCGGTCAGCCCGTAGTAGAACGGCAGCGTCACGATATCGAGACCGACATCGGTGGCACCCTGCACGTTGTCATGGCCGCGGAAGATATTGGCACCCATGCCCGGTCCGCCGACATTGCCGGTGAGCAAGAGCAGCATGCAGCTCGCGCGCACGTTCGCGGTGCCGACCGTGTGCTGGGTCTGCCCCATACACCAGATCAGTGTGGACGGCTTGTTTTTGGCAAACATCTCGGCAACGCGCTTGAGTTGTTCGCCTGGAACGCCGGAGACGCGCTCGACTTCTTCCGGCGTCCACTTTTCCATTTCTTTGCGCGCGTCCTCATAGCCGTAGACGCGCTGCTGGATGAATTCCTTGTCTTCCCAGCCGTTCTTGATGATGTGCCACATGATCCCGTAGAGCACCGGAATGTCGGTGCCGGGGCGCAGGCGGACATATTCGGTGGCGTGGGCGGCCGTGCGGGTCAGGCGGGGATCGATCACGATCACGTTGGCCTTCTGCAACTCGGCGCCTTCGATCAGATGCTGCAACGAGACGGGATGGGCTTCGGCCGGGTTGCCGCCCATGATGATTTGCGTTTTCGCGTTGCGAATGTCGGTATAGCTGTTGGTCATCGCGCCGTAGCCCCAGGTATTGGCCACGCCGGTGACGGTCGTCGAGTGACAGATGCGCGCCTGATGGTCGGTGTTGTTAGTGCCCCAGAACGCGCCAAACTTGCGGAACAAATAAGAGCCTTCATTGGTCATTTTGGCTGAGCCGAGCCAATAGACCGAATCCGCGCCGGACTTGCTCCGGATATCCAACAGTTTGTCGCCGATCTCGTTGATGGCCTGATCCCAATTGATGACGGTCCATTGGCCGCCGACCAGTTTCATCGGGTATTTCAGCCGGCGCTCGCCGCTGACGAGTTCACGCACCGAGGCGCCTTTGGCGCAATGTGAGCCGCGATTGATCGGGGAGTCCCAGCTCGGCTCCTGACCGATCCAGACGCCGTTTGCCACTTCCGCCGTGACTGTGCAGCCAACCGAGCAATGCGTGCACACGCTTTTGCGGATAATCGCGCCCGCGGTAAGCGGGCCGGCCGCAGCCGCCTCCGCTTTGCGAACGGTCGCCAGTGGCATTGTGCCGAGAACGGCAAGGCCGCCGGCGCCGATACCCGAACGTCGCAAAAAGGCGCGGCGATCGAGAGCCGTGCTGTTGGCGGCTAGACTTGCGAGAGAGCTGCGGCGCGCTTGATGGTCTGATTTTTTGACGAGCACGTGTGCCTCCCTCACTTCGGGTAACGATTGACGCGATAGAACGCCTTGACGTCATCGGAGTTGGCGTCGTAGCGCGTTTTGCGCTTTTCGTCGCCTGTTCCCGAATCGGCCTGCGCTTGGCTCACCAGAGCAACAGGACTTGCCGCGGCGCCGGCGCCGAGCACCCGCAGAAGATCGCGGCGGTCAATCTTGGCTTTGTTGTCCTGTTTCATCGCCAGTTCTCCTTGAGGATGCGCTCACAGCGGCAGCGCAAATGCCTCCGCTTCGATTTCGATGAAAATGCGGCCGATGGTGCCCACGTGTTTGTAGAATTCCGCGGCCTCCGCACGTTGAAGATCGGCGAAGAAGCGCCCCATCCACGGCGCAATGTGATTGTCGAATATCGTACGGTCCGCCGCTTCGGGAGCCGGCAGTTGCCCGCTGGCAAGACCGGCCATGATCTCGCACAAGATGCCGGCATGATCCTCCGGCTCGGCAACGCCCTCGGCGCGCGCGATGCCGAAGCGGCTCAAATCCTGACGCAGGCGCGCCAGCGGCCGTTCGTGCAGGAAGCCGGTAACGTAATAAGAGGCGTAAGGCAGAAGCTCGCCGCGCCCGACTCCAATGAAAAGGTGGAAGAATTCGCGCTCCACCTCGGCGGCGCTTGCACGTGTGGCGGCCTCAGCCAATTCATGATGCGCGGCTCCGAGCGCCGTTTCGTCGCTCTGCAACTGTCCGATCTGTTTTAAGAACGCGGCATCGGGTGGATCCCTGAGCAATCGTGCCAGCAACACATATTCCTGCGCCCGGCCGCAAGCGACGTCGTCGACATGCGGCTCGGCGTAAAGGTCCGGTCGCAAAATCGCACGTGCAATGCCGCTCACGTTCTCGACCTGGAGGACGCGCTCCGCAGGCACCCTGGTCCAGTTCGAAACTGAGGGCTGAGAAATTCCAATCCGGCGCGCGAGCTCGGTGACGCCGCCGACGGCGCGAATAGCCTCCTGGAGTCCCCGGTCAGCCATGGTTTGACATGGTTGTTGTGATCCCCTGCTCACACTTTTCAGAGTGAACAGGAAATTTTGCGATTGGGAGGCTATCGCCGCGTCTGAGCCGCGGTCAATAGCCCGAGGCTATGAACGCCGCAAATGCCGCAGAATTGAGAGGCTTTCACGTAGCGTCCTTGCGTTACGATGTAATCTACGTAGTGTCTTTTTGTTGCGGCGCATCATTTGCAGCATCACTTGGTGCTTCACCTGCCGCGTGACCTGTCACCTCATCTGCAGCCGCACGAGTTGTTGGCTCCAGGGCAGGGGGCTGGGAGGCCTCGGGGCGGGAAATTTCTGGTAAGGGCCTATCCGGTGCTGGTTTGGAGGCGGCGGATGTCGGCAACTCGCCGATCAGTTTTGATGCTAGCTGCGCCACTTCCTCCGCGCTAATCGTGCCGAAACCGGCCATTGCCGCTGGGTCATTGAAGTCCCATCCGCTCTCCACCAATCCGACAAAATCCCGGATCGCCGGATCGGAAGTCCAGGCGCGCCGAAGTGCCGCACGCGTCAGGTCGGGCGGGACGTCTCGGTGCAGGAAGGTGGTGATATCGGTGTCGGCGCCGATCGAATCGAGTGGCGGCAGCTGCGCGACATCGAATGGCGGATTGTCCTGCCCGTCGCCGTCTTTGCTCGTCTTGGCAAGCGTATCGTTCTCGCTCGTGCCCTTGGCATCGCGGGGGTCGCCCTCGGGATGCGCATCTTGCCGCGGCGACGGCGTGCGGCTTGCCACCTTGCGCGACGACCACCGCGTCAGAAAATTTTTGCGCTCGCTATTTTCGGGCTCACTCATGGCTTCCGATTATGGCCCTCCGGCAAGCGCCGCGCCATGCCCTCGGGATCCGCGCGGTCGCGTTTGCGTTTGTGAAATTGTTGCTCGACATAATGTTCGGAAACGAAGTCAGCGACCACGGCTTCAATCGCTCTCGGCATGGATACGGAATCGACCAGATCAGTACCGAGCGCGACCCAGGACTCACCCTCGGCGGGATCTGCGGTCGCGCCGGCCAGCATGTAGGGCGGATCGCCTGCAGTCGAACGCAGCGCAACCCACAGCAGCGGCCGCTCGACCACCAAATTTTCCCGGTAGTTTCCGGCTTCCGAACGATAAAGCTCGATATCGGTCGTTCCGACAAAGAACGTCGCGCGCTCACCGTCGTCGGAAAGCTTGGTCCAAGCCGGCGCGCCTGGAACTCCGCTGAACGCGCTCACGGGACGCCAAAGATAATCGGTCCATGGACCGGCGCCTTTGCTGCGTTCAACAACAATGCCAACGGTGATGGTTTTGGCCGGCGCTATAATGCTCAACTCACCGCCTCAAGATGTTTTGCCGGCAAACCGGTCACGAGATTTTGTGGTTTCATACGGATCAGATGTTCACGGGACATGGCGAGCACAAGGTAAATCGGCTCGCCCCTGACCTTATCAAGCATAAGCCCGGGGTCGCGGAAGCTCAGACGAAACAAGCCAACCACCCGCGTCATCGCGTTGTCGTCGAGCTCATCGCCCTGCCACAACGCATTGCCGATTTGGGTGGCATCGACATCGAGTCCGACGTACCAGCTCAGCGGTGCATTGCGCAGCTCTGTTAGCGGCTCGATCGTCACCGCGAAGCCCAAAAGGTGAGCCACCCATCGCTCCATGGCTTTGGCAAGCGCTGCAAGGCCGGCACGGCCGCCACTCAAATCGAGCGCCATGTCGAAACGATCACTGCGTTCCCAGTAGCTGCCGGCGTTGCCGTTATTGAGCACCTCGATCGAAGCATCCGGCGGCAATCCCAACATTGAGACCAGTGGCGAGGCCGGTGCTTCGCCGCCGCCCGCGATCGTTTCCTCGTCGGCGACAATCAGCGAGCCGTCATGCAGCGTTACGCGCTGGGTGCGGAAAAACAGTTCGGCGGCGCGCAATATATGCGCATCAGCGACATCATCGAGCGCGTTGCGCAGGATGAGGTGGACGAGCTGATTGATGAACAGCGGCGGCGTTCTGCCCACACCACGTCGCATGAGATCAATATATGCGGCTTCCAGCGTCTTATGGCTGAGTAAGTGATCGCGGAAGCCGATCAATATTTCCCAGTTCTCGCACGCATCCTTGTCGGCAATTTCCATAATGTCGGAAGGCGCGACGGAGCGGCGAGGATCCGCAATCAGCATAGCGTGCAAATTGCGCTCGGTGGAACAAGCCTCTGGCGGAGGGATCAATTCAGGCCGGGCCAGATATACCTTAAGGAAATCGTCGGTGACGACGTAACCGCCGCTTTCGTCGCGGTCGAGAAAGTGATGGCCGCAGCTGTGCCAGAAGTCGGTCATTTGTGTTCACGTTCGGCCAGCGCCGCAAGATCGATCTGCTCGCTTGACTCGTCTTCGCCTTCCACCTCCAAGAAGGAGAAAACGCGTGACGGCTTGAGGCTCTCGCGGGGCCGCAGCGTGCGGAAGGTCTCGCGTACTGCGCCGTCTTCGAAGGTGCGATGTACGGCGATAACGCCGTCCAGCGGCACGGTGCACAGTGATTGGGCGAAAGCGACTTCCTCTTCGGCGGCGGCTTTCGCTGCAGCTATGGTCGGCGCGCCGAAGTGGCGTGCGAGTCGTTCGGCCAAGAGGTCAACGAGGATCGCGCGCTCGGCCTCGGTTGTTTCGACGATCTGCACCAAAGTCGACCAACCCAGCGAGCTGACACCGAGAAAACCACTGCGGAACGCCGCGCGCTTTTTCCCGTCGAGCGTCGCGGGATCCTTGTCCCAAAACGCGAAGGCGCCGGAAACGGCCCACTCGCCGGGTTCCGCCGCTGCATCGAATACAAATGTATCCGACGCATCCAGACGAATGGTGCGCAAGAGCTTCACGACGGTTCTTTATAGGCCAGATCGAGCCAAGCAGGAGCCTTAAGCTTCGGCAGCAAGGCTTGACGCTCGGTCGCGCCGCCGCTTGCGGGCTGCACCATAAGATCGCCGTTCTCGTCGATCTCGCAGCTGTGACGGCTCTCGCGGGCAAGGCGCTCGAGATACGGCCTCACAGCTGTTGCAAAACCGCTTTCCTGCCAGCTGTCAAGCGCTTGCATGAAATTGCGCGCAAAGCCCTCGACGATTTGTTTCGAGTTGACTTCAGCGAAGCCTTCCTCGTCCAGTGCCGTCAGCTCGGGAGTAAGGCCCGGATCAATGCGTCCGGACCATGCCGTGCGGATCGTGGCGCCGAACACCAGCCAGGCCGGGACGCTCGCTTCGTCGGCGCTGTTCGGCCACGCCAGCCGCCCGCCACCGACGAGACCCCAATTCACGTACAACGCATCTGGCCATTTTATATGGATGGCCGTTTCCGGCGGCGCCGCCGCCGCGATCGCGTCGGCGAGGGCGCCCATACCGGCATAGAACACGCGGCGCGCTCGAACGAGCGGGTCGGTGGGCTCGAGCACAACCGCAAATTCGGCAACGTCAAAGCGGCCGACATAAACCAACGTGCCGGCGCCGCGCTGCGGGGCCAGCGTGGCGGCATGAGTAAATGCGTCGCCGAACTCGCGCAGCCTCACTGCCTGGTATGGCGGTGGCAGCGCCAGTTCCGGTGCAACACCTGCCTGCGTCACCGGCGGCATCCATCCTCGCTGTTAATTTCTGGTCTTTTTACATATAACCGCGTGGCCCATAAAGGCCTCGCGACCGACTGGTTGTCGCGCGCCAGCTTGGACCGGTGACGATCGGGATTTTGGCTGGACGCAAGCAGCGGAACGACACGGCATTGGATGGCGAAAATGGCCGAGCGGCCGCGCAAAATCCTCATTTGCTCCTGCGAGGATACCATCCCCCTCGACGGCAAGCGCGTGGAGCGCGCGTGCCGCGGCGCCGATGTCGTTCGCGGGCGGCAACTTTGCCGCGCTGAACTCGATCGCGTGCGCGACGCGGCGGCGGGCGGGCAAGCCATCGTGGTCGCCTGCACGCAGGAGGCGCCGCTCTTCGGCGAACAAAGCCACGAGACTGCGATGACGTTTGTCAATATTCGCGAAACCGCGGGCTGGTCCAAGGACGCGAAGGCTGCTGGGCCGAAGATCGCGGCATTGATTGCCGCCGCAAGCGAGGCTGCACCGGACGTTCCCGTCGTAACTTTAACGAGCGAAGGTTCGACTTTGCTCTATGGCAATGATGAGCGGGTGGTCGAAGCTGCCCGTTTGCTTAAGGATCATCTGCGTGTCACGGTCCTAGTCAGCGAAGACGATGCTATATCGCCGCCGAGCGCCACGGAATTTCCGCTGCTGAAAGGTACGATCAGGACAGCCAGCGGTCATCTCGGCGCGTTCAAGCTCCGGGTTGATAATTATGCGGCGCCAGCGCCTTCGTCGCGCGATCGGTTGAATTTCGCTGCCCCGCACGATGACGTCGAATTGCGGTCTGATGTGCTGATTGATCTTTCCGGTGGCGCGCCGCTGTTTTCCTCGCCGGATTTGCGCGATGGCTATTTGCGGGCCGATCCTCGCGACGCGGCCGCGGTGCTGCGGACGGTCCTCAAAGCACGCGACCTTTCAGGGACTTTCGAGAAGCCGCGCTACATCGCCTTCAACGAGAATCTATGCGCGCATTCGCGATCGAATATCGTGGGGTGCCATCGCTGTCTGGACCTGTGTCCCACCGGCGCCATCGCGCCGAACGGCGATCATGTTGCGATCGACGCGCAAATTTGCGCCGGCTGCGGCCAATGCGCGGCGGCCTGTCCGACCGGCGCCGCGGGCTACGCATTGCCGCCTGCGGATGCCCTGTTGCGGAAATTGCGCTTACTGCTTGCAACTTTTCTCGACGCCGGCGGCGTGCAGCCGGTGCTGTTGTTTCACGACGCGGATCACGGTCGCCCACTGATTGAGGCGCTGGCCCGGTACGGTGACGGGCTGCTGGCGAATGTGCTGCCGGTGGAAGTCAATGAGATCACGCAGCTCGGGCTTGAAACGCTCGCCGGAGCATTTGCTTACGGGGCGACTGCGGTGCGTTTTTTACTGCGTGCCAAACCGCGGCACGACGTAAGCGGGCTGAACAAGACAATTGCATTTGGTCAGGAAATCGTTACCGGGCTTGGTTTTGACGGACCGCGCATCGCCAGCATTGAAACAGACGATCCGGACGTGCTCGGGCAGATGCTGCGAGCCATCGATGTGGTCAAGACAGCAGGCAAGCTCGCTACTTTCGTTGCCGTCGGCAAGAAGCGCGAAGTGATGCAGCTGGCGCTGCGCGAATTGCATGCCGTCGCTCCAGCGCCGGTCGACGTCATTGCTCTGCCCGAGGGGGCGCCTTTCGGCAAAGTGGACATCAATGTCGAAGGCTGCACGCTTTGCCTGTCTTGTGTTTCGGCTTGCCCGACCGGGGCGCTGTCGGACGATCCGGAACGGCCGATGCTGCGCTTCACCGAAGCCGCCTGCGTACAATGCGGGCTATGCCGCGCAACGTGTCCTGAAAAGGTGATCACGCTAGTGCCGCAGATCGATTTTCGCGCCGCGACGGCGTCAAGCCATGTTGTCAAGCAGGAAGATCCGTTCCTTTGCGTCCGCTGCGGCACTCCGTTCGGAGTCAAAAGCACGGTCGAGCGAGTCGCGGCCAAGCTCGAAGGCAAGCACTGGATGTACAAGGATTCCAAGCACCGGCTCGACCTGGTGAAGATGTGCGCGGACTGTCGCGTTCAGGTAACGGCGGAGGAGAACTTCGATCCGTTTGGCGCTCAGCAGCGGCCCCGGCTTCGCACCACCGAAGATTATTTGCGCGCACGCCGGGAAGAGAGCGACAAGTCCTAATTCACAGTCACGCGCGCGAGAAAATCGACGAGCGCTTTGCGATCATTCTCGGCATTGATGGTCTGTTCGGGCATCTTGGTGCCGGGCGTGTAATGCGCCGGCCCAATCTCGAACAATTTGGCGACGGTCTCTTTAGACCAGACGATGTCGAGCTTCTTCAAGGCGGGCGAGAAATTATATCCCGGAAGCGTCGCGATACGGCGGCCGAAAATGTGCCAAAGCGTCGGACCCGCCTTCTGACCCTCGTCTGGCTTGAGCGTGTGACACGCGACACAGGCGCGGAATACATCAGCCCCGTGATCGCCGGCATATTGCTTGAGCGGGTCTTCGGGCATGCCAACCAGCGTCGAATCGAGCGGCTCGCCGGTGACGGCATTCCAGCGTCGAATGAACGCGTCGGTACCGCCGGTCAGCAGGGTTGCGTTGTCGGGCAGGAACGCGATCGACCATACCGGCAACCCCGGACCGACAAGCGTGTGCATAAGCCGGCGTTGGTTGCGATCGATCACCGCCACCGACCCGCGGGTGGTGGCGGCGGCAACAAGTCCGGCATCCTTAGAAATCGCAAGCTGAATGATCGGTGTGGTTCCGGCTTCGACCGTAGCCAAGAGCTCGCCCGCTGCGGA
>JBKPIZ010000115.1:0-20454 GCA_046730495.1 Pseudomonadota bacterium | reverse complement strand
CGCCGGCCGCTTCGCGTCGCCGTGTTAACAAAACGCCCGCTTGCCTTCCCGTATCAACGCGCGCTGTAATACAAACGGCATATCGCGAGAGGGCAAGATGGTACGCGCGTGCCTAATAGCCAGTCTCATAAGTCTGATTGCTGGACTGACCCCTGCAGCCGCACAAGGCGGTGGAGGTTGCGAACAATGGTGCCGTGCCAATCGTTGTTCCGCCGCGGGCGGAATAGGTCATGCCGTCGGCGGCTCGCAATGCATGCCCAAATGTATCGCTGCCTGCCAAGAAAAAGCGAGCAAGCACAAATAAACGGAGCGTGGCTTCCCACGGCTCTCATCCGCGCGTGAAGCGCGCGCGTAGCGGAGATCGGCGGCGAAATTGCTCACGAAGGATCAGTGCGGCCGATGGCGCTCAATGAGGAGAGCGACTTCGGACTTGCTTCGATGAATGCGGTCCAGGCGGAGGAACATATTGCGTGTTGGGTTGGCACAAGCTGCCCGTTCCCCTCGCGGTGTCCATGCATTGTTGGAATGTTGTGAAACCACAATTCGTGCCGCCGTCGTCGAAGCCGCCGTAAATTGCACACCACGGGTAGTTTTTGGGCGTCGGCGCGCGTGCCTATATTCAGTAGAGCAACACAAATTCCTGACAAGACCAGCAAGAGCTTCATCACTGGCTCCTGTATTGTAGGTCTCCCCCGCTATAAATGCCGATCCGCATGTTTTATTCCCGCCTCTCGCGGAATGGAGCGCGGCAGATTGCGGTAAGACATTGCTAAAACAGTTGCCGCGATCAATCGCGGACAGAGTCTATGATTGGGTCGCCACGTACAGATACAAGTGGTTTGGCAAGCGCGCACCTGCTTTGTCCCGCGCCAAGGCTCGCCCAATCAGTTGCCCTTGAGCGACCGATAATAGGGGTCGGGCGTGTCGTAACGATTGCTCCGACCGAAGGTGCTCGTCGAACCCTGCTGGACGCCGAACTGCACCACCGGACCGCTCGAACCGAATGGTCGGGTGCCCTGGCTGGAGCTGTTGTTGTTAGAAGTGGTCGGCGGCTTGTCTGGATCGCCGAATGAATAATTGCCACCGTCGGGCGAAACGTTTTCCCGACTGAATGCCCATGCCGAGGCACCGGTCAGCAAGAATAGGCCCGCTGCAAAAAGGCCGACAGCCGCCCTCGGGCCCACAAATTGCATGATCATGATTCCCATCTCCCACGAAGCACTTATTGTAGGCTAAGCAACCTCTGCAGCGTCAAGCACAATTGGCGCCCGTCGAAGCGGTAAACACCCCGATCGGCGCCAAAGTAAGGCCGGGGGTACTCCTGCTTCAGGTCGATCGCCCCATCGGGTAAAGTCGAAACCCCGAGAGCCGGCCGTGAAGCCTGCTTAAGGAGGATTGAGGAGCAACGTTCGCGCTAGAAGAATCGGACAATGTTCGCGCCCAATCCAAATCGGCGGCTTCGCGAGACGATCTTTCTGGGGGCTGTGGTGATCGGCGCCGCCGCGCTCGGCGCTGTCGTTCTCTATGCGGCCACAAGTTGGCTGTGGCTGGTCGTACATCAGGGGCTGCATTGACCGTGCGCCATTTCCCATTCCCATGGTCCGCCGAAGCAACGCAGAACTGTTGCATTGTGTGGGACGCGGGTCGTCGGGCGCATGGCGACATTGGCTCTCTCGATAGAATGCTGGCAGTGAGGCCTCATTTTATTTTCGTAGTGTCCTTAGGTTTGATCGCTGCATTCATCCAGTCGGGTTGCGTGCATTCCCCGACGCCACCGGTGTGGGGATACTACGATCAATGCGCTGCAGAAAACCCGTCATTTCTTGCAATGGCGGAGTGCGGCAGACAAAAGCGTCTGGCGGAATGCGTCTCCAGCAATACCTGCACGCCGGAAGGTACTGCCTTCATGGAATACGTAGACTTGCTGGTTGTCTCGGTGAAAAGCGAGAAAATGACGGAAGCCGAGGCGATGCGGCGTTACGCCGAATATAAATCCGGTGGCGCATCGACATGCACGGCGGTCGGCAATGCCGTGAAGTGCTACTAGGTGCGCACCGGCACCACCCTACGGTCGGGCCGGGTCCGCAGCCGCCATGCCGTCCTCTTGCGGTCGATGATTTTGCAATTCGATTTCTTTTGCTTGACGGTCGAGACGGTCGGCCAGATCGGTCAGCTGCAAGCGGCTCGGGTTATTCCACGATAACCGGCTAGCGATGCGAAGGCAGAGCGCGGCTTTCTCTCTGAGGCTGAGTGTATCCATGGTATGGCCCACCACTCAGTACGGGGCGCAAATAAACACCTGATTCGCCAACTCGCAAAGTTATTTTGAGTTCAGGCGCGTCCGTTGCGCCAATGTCGGCAGAGTGACAAAAGTCACAGCGGCGTCGATGCGCTACTGCTTTGGTGACGATCGCACCGTCCCCCGGCGGTGCATCACTCCCTTGGGCCGCCGAAAGGCGGCCCCTTTTTCTGAAAGTCGATGTGAGGCGGTACGCTTGGTTGCGGCGGCGACCGGCTTCGCTTCGCCCTACGCGCCGCTGGGCTCCGCGATCTCGGCCTCGAAGCTGTCAACAAAGACCAGGCCGATGCCGCGGGTGAGCGCACCGGCGGTCAGCGCGGCGGCGCCGAGACCCCACACCAACCCGCCCGGAACGATCCACATCAGGGTCGAGGACGCCGCAAGCCCGGCGCCGGTCGGCGCCGCGCCGGCGATTAAAGCGATGATCAGCGAGCGCGTGCGGTCGCGCTGGAACGGCACGCCATAGAGGTCGCTGAGCTGTTTGACCATGCGCAGATTGATCGCGGTGACGCTGGCAATGTTGGCCGCCGGCAGCGGCACCAGTCCGCCCATGGCTGCGTAATTCTTATGCCGATCGACGATACGCCGCGCCAGCGCGCGTCGCCGCGCGGCCAAAGGATCGGCGGCGCGGGTTTTTGGCTGCGGGGCGTCCACGCCCGGCGATGCCTTTGCAAGGTCCGGCATGGATTTGGGTTCAATCTTGGACTCAATCTTCGGCTCGGGCTCGACCGCGTCGAATGCCAACGATTGCGCCTCTCGCGTAACGTGAGGCGGCACCCGGCCTTGTTCATCCGCCGCAAAACCGGCGGCGATCTGTTGCAGATTGGCGATCGAGCGTGTGATCGCCTTGGGAAGGGGTTTACGTCTCATGCGGCGGCCTGCTGGGCGCTGAGCACCATGTCGAGTTCGTCGGCGATCGCGGCAATCTCGCGGGCGGCCGGCCCTTTCCAGCTGATCAGGCTTGGCGTTGCGCCCCACAAGGACGCTTCCGGATAAGCGACGCGATTGATCATCTCGCTGTGCAGCACCGGCAGGCCGGCGGCGGCGAGCTCGGCGCGAATATGTTTGGCAATCACCGACTCGCGCGTGGT
Source organism: Pseudomonadota bacterium (assembly GCA_046730495.1). Taxonomy (GTDB): domain Bacteria; phylum Pseudomonadota; class Alphaproteobacteria; order Rhizobiales; family Xanthobacteraceae; genus BOG-931. Next base: position 17,064 of record JBKPIZ010000115.1, on the reverse strand, counting down.
TTGGGTGAGAATGCAGCGGAACAGCGGTCGCCGGCCGTCGGCGCGTTCGGTCAGGATGCTCAAAGTGTCGAGCATGCGATCGACATCGAATGGCGACGGCTTGACCGGCACAAGCAAAAAGTCGGCCGTGGCGAGACAATCGAGCGTGGTCTTGGAGCGGAAACCCGGCGTATCGATGATGACCAAGCCGCCGCCGGCGGCGAGCCGCCGCGCAGCGTTTGAAGCCTCCTCGCTGGCGTCTTCGACTACGGCGACGCCGCCGAGCGCACGCTCGCGCGCGACAAGCCGGGTGATCGAGCGTTGCGGATCGGCGTCGATTAGCGTCGGGCGCCGACCGCGCAAATGCCAGTGCACGGCGAGGCAGCTGGCCAGCGTGCTCTTGCCGCTGCCGCCTTTCATGGTGGCTACCGTGATGATCATGTGCCGCACCCCACGGTCTTGCGATAAAACCGGGCCAAGCGAATCAGCACGCGGAACGGTATCGGATTCGCCGCAAACTGCCTATTGCCGCCAGATCGATCTGCAGCCGATAGCGCACGGACTTTGAGGCGAATCAGAGGGAAGAGCGGATCGTGACCGGGACCGGACGGCGCCCGGCCGGCTTGAACAGCGGGCGACGCACGCGGTAGCGCGGCGCGAGATGTCTGATCAGGCCGAAACCGCCGAGCAAGAGGCTCGCCCAGACTGCGATGCTGAAATAAAGAGACATCCAGGGAATCTCGTCGCGCCAGCGTGCGATGTCGCGGGTGACGATCCAGCGGCTCGCCAGGTCGTGCAGTCCCGCAAACAAACCGAGCACCGGCTGGCCGCTCGCCGTCGCCGCCTGCCAGCGCTGCAAATACATCGGCACGTCGATCGTCACCATGAACAGCACATAGCCGGAGGCGCCGCCGGCAGCGACCACGATGATCCAGCGAGCAATGCCGTGGAAGCTTGCGGCGAGCCGGATCAGGGCCGCAGCGACCAGCGCGAAGGCGATGGTCCACAAGGAGTTTTCCAGTACATTGCCGAGAAAATCCGTCGAGATCACCGCGTACCACGAACAAATTTCGGCAAGCGCAATCAGCGGCACGATCAGCTGCGCAATATTTCTTGCCGTGTCGGAATGCGCGAGGCGACCGAGTTCGCGCAGAATGATGACCCATTGAAGGGCGAAACAAAGCTCCGCCAGCGTCGCCACCGACCGGCCGATCAGCACGTTCGACAGCCAAGTGTTGAACAGACAAATTCGCTCGACATCCGCGCGCGGCAGCAGCGAACGGAAGGCGCAGCCGACGACATAAACGGCGCTAAGCAGCGCCAGCGGTTCCGCTGCGAAGATTGTATTTGCGGCGCCAAAGGGATTGGCACGGTAGGCGGCGCGCAGGCCGACGAGAAGCGCGACGTTCAGCGCGCTGACGGTGACCAGAAAACTCCACCACAGCGCCACCGGATTTGACCAATCCAACCAATCGAAATGCATTCGCACTACTCAATGCGCATCACCTCCCCCTTATCGGACTGTAACAGTATCGACACATATGGCTAGACTGAGACTGGCGACGACGGGCGTCATGTCATTCACCGCCATGCCGGTGTTGCGCCGGCGGGAAAACACCTGACAATGGCGAAACGCGAAAAACCAAGGACTTTCGGTGGCTTGCCACATTTGCGGCGCATCGGGCTGTCACAGCGAGCGCAGCCTCGCACAAACAATATTGCGCGGAGCGGGTAGGGCGACGGGCCTTTTGATGACAAATCCAAACAAGCTGGCCGATTGGCGGCTAGCAAAGGCGGCGACCACTCGTCGGGGCCGTCCCGGATGGCGCGGCGCGGTGTCGAGCTTTGCCGTACTCGCGCTGACCGGCTGTGGCCTGAGCACCGATGGCGCCGGCGCGCTATTTGTGGATCCCGGCCGCTACACGCTCTACCACTGCGACGACCTCGCGGCGCGGCGCAAAGTGCTCATAGCGCGCGAGAACGAACTGCGCGGACTTATTGAACACGCTGGCGAAAGTACCGGCGGTGCCGTGGTCGGCTCGTTTGCCTATCGCAGCGATTACGATTCCGTGCTCGCCGAGGAGAAGCTCCTGCAGCGCAATGCGGCGGAGAAGAACTGCAGCTTCGCGTCTCCGCTGCAAAGCGATCAGACCATCCGCTGACGGCCGCCGCGGCGGACGCTGACCCGATCTCACTTCATTATGAGTCCGTAGGCGGCCGCGAAACCGGCGAGAGCCAGCGCCACCAGCACGGCGGCGCTCGCGGCGGTTGCTTTGCCCCCGGCGAAACCGGCGGCATAAGCGGCCTTCAAGATATTGTTTGATGAGGCCGCGATCAGGATTGCGGCGGCAAGCGCAGCGTTCTCCATGCCCGCGACACCGCCCTGCGCCAAGTTGAGCACAAAGGGGTCGATGTCCGAGATGCCAACAACGGTGGCCAGCGCATAGATGCCGGAAATTCCGAGCTGCGATTTCACCAGTACGGTCGCCAGCGATACGGCAACGAACAACAGCGCAAAGGTCGCGGCAGTGCCGAGCTCAAGCGGATTGCTGCCGGCGGCAAGATGTATGGCTTGTGCGGATTGCTTTTCCGGCCCGGCCCGCCACCAATATTGCACCACGCAGAATATGAAGCCGGCGACCGAAAGCGCGCAGATGGGCAAGACCAGCGCGCGTGCCAAACTCAGATTGAAGATGGCGACGATTGCCAGAATGCGCAGATACATGATCGCGGTTGCAAGCGTAATGCCGGCTTGCGCTTGCCGCCGCAGCGTCGGCTGGGCTTTCGCCTGACGGGCCAGCACCACGGTCGTGGCGGTCGAGGAATAGAGGCCGCCGAGCGCGGCCATCCATAGACCGCCGGCCGCCGCCACCCAATAGCGGTGTGCGAGATAGCTGACATAAGAAAATGTGCAAACGACGACGAGTGCGAGCCAGACTTGGCGCGGAGTAATCGGGGTGAGCGTCGTGATCGGCTGGTTCGGCAACAACGGCAGTACAATTCCGGTCAGGACCAGGAATTGGCCGGCGGTGACGATTTCCTTGATTTCGACCCGCCGCGCCAGCGCGTGTAATTGCTCGCGTCCGGTGAGCAGAAGCACGGCGACCACTGTCATCGTCACCGCGACCCACGGCGGCAACGCCAATGCGACAGCGCCGAGCAAATAAGCGTGGATATTGAGAATTGGCACAACGATGCCGACATTCGGCTCGCCTTGCTCGTCGATGGCGCCGACATAGGCGCGGTAATAGACGATGAGCCACGCACCGAGAACGAGCAGGCCGCCGGTGAACGGAATGAACTGGCTTGAATCGAGGAGATAAAGAACGCCGCCAGCGAGCGCGAGCATCGGGAAGGTGCGAATACCGCCGGGCCGTCGCCGTGGCGATTGCGCGAAGAAATCTTCGAACGCGAGTCCGAGGAAGAAACTAAGGCCAAGGAGCAGCGCAACGCTGGCCGGTGATGGGGCTTGCGGCATACCACTCTGTCCGAGCTGAAATGGCAGTTCAAGAACGGCCACTAAACTATAAGTGAAAGACCATAAATTGCGAGTAAATCAGTCGAGGTCGCGTGCCTGCTTGCACTCGGCCGCGGGCGCACGCCATCAATCGAGCAGCGCCATCAGCTTCGCTTTCTTCTGCCTGATTTGATCGGTGGTGCACTGCTTTGGGGCCTTGTCGGGGCGCCAGCGCAACAACCGTGTGCCATGTCTGAAGCGCTTCCCAGTGAAATGGTCGTAACAGACCTCGACAACGAGCTTAGGCTTTAACGGCACCCATTCGTCCGAACGTTTGGTCGCCCAGCGGCTCCTGCCGCCGGGCGCATTACCGGTGAAGCCGGGTGGGGCAGCCAACGACTTCAGCTTTTTGGTCAGCGCGGGCTTGTCTTCGCGTTTGATGGTCGAGGTGAACCCGACATGATTGAGCCGGCCCTTGTGATCATAGAGGCCCAGCAGCAGCGAGCCGACCAGCGGACTGTTCTCATTGTAGCGAAAGCCACCGACCACGCAGTCGGCGCTGCGAAAATTTTTGATCTTCTGCATGCCGCTGCGGTCGCCAGTGCGATAGTTGAAATCGCGGCGCTTGGCGATCACACCGTCGAGCGTTGCGCCGGTGCGACGCAACCACTCCTTGGCTTCCGCGAGGCGTGTGCTTGAGGGTGAAAGACGGATCGTCGGCGAACCGCGGCAGTATTTTTGATAGAACAACGCCAAGGCGCGGCGGCGCTCATCGAGCGTTTTCTTGATCAACAATTCTCCCGCCGCATCAACCAGCAGGTCAAACACGATCAACAGCGCGGGCGTTTCCGCCGCAAGCTTGCGGATGCGACTTGGCGCCGGGTGAATACGCTGAAGCAGTGCGTCAAATGAGAACGCACCGGCCGCGGGTACGACGATCTCGCCATCGAGCAGGAATACCTTCGGCTTGAGCTGGCCAAGCGCTGCCGTCAATTCCGGAAAATAACGGCTCATTGGGCGGCCGGATTTCGACTGCAGTTCGACTTTGGCGCCGTCGCGAAACGCAAGGCAGCGAAATCCGTCCCATTTCGGTTCGTAGCGCCACGCCTCGCCAACGGGAATGGTGTCGACCGAGAGCGCTTCCATGGGAGCAAAGGGTCGGCGGAGTGGAAGGGTCATTGAGCGGGTCTCATCCCATCAATCGGCGATTCTACAATGGGTTCCGCGGGACGCCGCGGAACTGCAACCGCATTGGCGAGCGCCGGCTACAAGATTTTCAGCAACAGCCACGCCGCGGCAAAGTAAGCTTCAAAGCGGGATGCGGCGAAGCCGCAACGCATTCGCCACGACACTGACCGACGACAATGACATCGCGGCGGCGGCAATCGCCGGCGACAGCGTAAGTCCAAAAAACGGATAAAGCGCGCCCGCTGCGATCGGCACGCCCATGACGTTATAGATAAAGGCGAACAGCAGATTTTGCCGGATATTGCGCATGGTCGCGCGGGACAGTGCGCGGGCACGCGCGATGCCGGCAAGATCGCCCTTGACCAGCGTGACGCCCGCGCTCTGCATCGCAATGTCGGTGCCGGTACCCATCGCCACGCCGACATCGGCTTCGGCGAGCGCCGGCGCATCGTTGACGCCGTCGCCGGCCATCGCGACCGCGCGCCCTTCGCCGCGCAGGCGACGCACGACCGCATGTTTCTGTTCAGGAAGGACTTCCGCCTCGACCTCGCTGATGCCGAGCTTGGCCGCGACCGCCTGCGCGGTGGTGCGATTATCCCCGGTCAACATGACGATGCGGACGCCGTCAGCCTTGAGGCGATCAAGCGCCGCAGGCGTTGTCGCTTTGATCGGATCGGCGACCGCGATGAGTCCGGCAGACCTGCCGTCAACCACGACAAACATTGCAGTCGCGCCGTCGCGGCGAAGCTCGTCGGCGCGGGGTTCAAGGCTTGCGCTTTGGAGTCCAACATCTTTCAAGAGTCCGGCATTGCCGATCGCGACTTGCCGCTGACCGATCTTTCCGGTCACGCCCTTGCCGGTGACCGAGCGGAATTCGCTCACGGGACCGATCTTTATGCCGCGCTCTGTCGCAGCAGCGACGATCGCAGCGGCAAGTGGATGTTCGCTCCCTCGCTCCAAACTCGCACCGAGCGATATATTCACGTCTTCATCGAAACCCTCCGCGGGGACTACCGCAACCACACGCGGCTTGCCTTCGGTCAACGTCCCGGTCTTGTCCACGACCAGCGTGTCGATTTTTTCGAAACGCTCCAGCGCCTCCGCATTTTTGATGAGCACGCCGGCGCCGGCGCCCTTGCCGACACCGACCATGATCGACATCGGCGTGGCGAGGCCGAGCGCGCAAGGACAGGCGATGATGACGACCGACACGGCGGCGACGAGCGCATAGGCGAAAGCTGGCAGCGGTCCGAACATCATCCAGGCGATGAATGACGCGAGGGCAACGACGATGACCGCCGGCACAAACCAGGCGGAGACGATATCGGCGAGCCGTTGAATCGGCGCCCGGCTGCGCTGCGCTTCGGCGACCATCTGGACGATGCGCGCGAGCGTCGTATCCGACCCGACTTTCTCGGCGCGCATTATGAGGCTTCCGGTGCCGTTGACGGTGCCGCCGATCACTTTGGCGTTTGGCGCTTTCTCGACCGGCATCGACTCGCCGGTCACCATGGATTCGTCGATCGCGCTGCGGCCCTCGAGCACCACGCCATCGACCGGCACGCTTTCGCCGGGGCGCACGCGCAAGCGATCGCCGACCTGCACAGTTTCAAGCGGCACGTCTTCGTCGCCGCCGTCGGCTCGGATGCGCCGTGCGGTTTTCGGAGCGAGATTAAGCAAAGCGCGAATGGCGCCGCCGGTATGCTCGCGCGCGCGCAACTCCAGAACCTGGCCGAGGAGAACAAGCACCGTGATGACGGCGGCAGCTTCGTAATAAACCGGGATGACGCCGTCCTGCCGCAAATTCTCTGGGAACAGGTTGGGCGCGAAGGTTGCGGCGAGGCTGTACAGGTAAGCGGCACCGATGCCGAGCGCGATCAGGCTGAACATGTTCAGCGATCGGTTGCGTACCGACGCCCAGCCGCGGTCGAAGAATGGCCAGCCTGCACACAGCACGACCGGCGTGGCGAGCAGGAACTGGACCCAAATTGACAACTGCGGTGAGATAAAATGATGAAGGTTCAGGCCGGGAACGTGCGCGCCCATTTCCAGGATGACGACGGGGACAGAGAGAGTGGCGCCGATCCAGAAGCGCCGCGTCATGTCGATCAGTTCGGGATTGGGACCAGTATCTTCGCCAGTGGTCACAGGCTCCAGCGCCATGCCGCAAATCGGGCAACTGCCAGGCTGGGTCTGCCGGATCTGCGGATGCATCGGGCAGGTGTAGACGGCGCCCGCGGGTGACCCTGGCGGCGTGCAGCCGCGGAGCGAGAGAAGCTTTTCCGGCTCCTTCGCGAACTTCGACAGACAGCGGGCCGAGCAAAAATGATACAGGCGCCCGCCATATTCATGGCGATGGGCCGATGTCGCGGGATCGACCTTCATCCCGCACACCGGATCGATCTCACCTGGCGACTGCACCGGCTGCACGATCCTGAACGCCTTGCAACAGATACCCCACTGGGGTATATACGGCTCATGCGAACGCTTGCCAAGGCTTCGGTGCTGAAACGGTTGCGGCGGATCGAGGGTCAGGTGCGCGGCCTTGCCCGCATGGTCGAAGACGACCGTTATTGCATCGATATCGTGACCCAACTCTCGGCGGTGCGCGCCGCGTTACGGCGTGCCGAGGAGGAAATTTTGGCCGATCATGCGGCGCATTGCGTCGAGAATGCCATCGCCTCCGGCAACAAACCGGATCAGCGCCGCAAGGTTGCCGAACTGATCGACGTCATCTCGCGCAGCAATCGATGAAGAGGCCGAACCGCGGCGCGCAGCCGCCGCGCCCAAAGCGGCGCGCCTCATCGATTGCGATCAAGCGTGCCTACGATAGGCCGAGCCCACAAGATGGTGTGCGCATTCTCATCGATCGGCTCTGGCCGCGTGGCCTCTCCAAGGCAAAACTGAAAATCGATGTCTGGCCACGCGAGCTCACGCCATCGACGGATCTACGCAAATGGTATGGCCATGAGCCGGCGCGCTTTGCCGAATTTCGCCGCCGCTACCGGGCCGAACTCGCCGAGCATGCGAAGGAGCTCGCCGCACTGCGCGCGACAGTGAAAGGCCGCGCCGTGACGCTGATAACCGCCACGCGCGAGGTCGATCTCAGCCATGCGGCGGTCATGCGCGAGATGCTGCAGCGGAAGAAGAAATAACGGCTAAACTCAGCCGAATTTTCTGCGCGCCAGTGCCGCGCCGCGCCCGAGCGCTTGCAGCTTCGCCGCGGCGATGTCGCGGCGCATCGGTGCCATACCGCAATTGGTGCACGGAATGATCCGGTGTGGCGGAACAAATTCCGCCGCAGCGGCAATGACACCCGCCACCTCTTCCGGTGTCTCGATCGCGTCATTGGCGACGTCGATCGCCCCGATCAAGACATCCTTGCCCTCGAGGAGCTTCAGCACGCTCATCGGCACGTGCGAGTGGATGCACTCCAGGGACACTTGATCGATGCGACTTTTGGCCAATGCCGGAAAGAATTGCTCGTATTGCCGCCACTCGGCGCCTAGCGTCGCCTTCCATTGAATATTGGCGGGAATGCCGTAGCCGTAGCAGATATGGACCGCGGTCTTGCAGGTGAGCCCCTCGATGGCACGATGCAGCGCCTCGATGCCCCAGCCGGCGGCGGCTTCCATATAGACGTTGAAGGCTGGCTCGTCGAATTGGATGACGTCGACGCCGTCGGCGGCAAGCCCGCGTGCCTCTTCGTTGAGCAGCGCGGCGAAGGCCATCGCCATCTTTACCCGGTCGCCGTAATGGGCATCGGCGATGGTATCGACGATCGTCATTGGACCGGGCAGGGTGAATTTGAGTTTCTTTCGGGTATGGGCGCGGGCGAGCTGCGCTTCGCGGGCATGAACGCGCCGCCGCAAACGCAACGGCCCGATCACGGTGGGACACATCGCCTTGTAGCGGTCGTTGCGGATGCCCATCTCGACGCGTTTGTCGAAGTCGATACCGTCCACCGCTTCAAGAAAGCCATGCACGAAGTGCTGGCGCGCTTGCTCGCCGTCGGTAACGATATCGATCCCGGCGTCCTCCTGAATTTTGAGCGCGAGCAGCGTGGCGTCGTCCTTGGCGGCGGCGAGTTCCTTGCCTTCGAGCCGCCACGGCGCCCACAGCTTTTCCGGCGCCGCGAGCCAGGCCGGCTTGGGCAAACTACCGGTAACCGTCGTCGGAAACAGGGTTTCGCCTATGGTCATGGTGCTGCTTGTCGTGCCGATCAGGTGATCGACAATCCGGCGGGTGGACGCCAATCATACAGCCAATCGTAATTCTGCAAGAGCCGTTCGCCACCGAGAAGCCGCATCGCCGTGTTCCGCAACATAGCCGCGGCGCCGCCGCGGTGGTAGCGCTTGCCGTTGCGCGCGGCGAAGCGCTGCACTTTGCGGGTGCGGCGCCGCCTGATCGCGGAATAGCTTTCCCAGGCGGCAGCTGGATCGTCAGGCATCCGGGCGAGGCACTGCGCCGCAACGGCGCCGTCCTCGATGGCCATGGCCGCGCCTTGCGCCAGGAACGGCAACATCGCATGTGCCGCGTCGCCCAGAAGCGCCGCCGTCCCGTGCGCGAAACTCGCGAGCGGCTCGGTCTCATACAGCGCCCATTTGAGCCAGGCGTCCGGTGCGCGGAAGACCGAATGCGCTTGCGGCGCCCAGCGCCGCGACGATAGCCGCGCCAAGAGATCGATCCGGCTTGCGGGTTCGCTCCAACCCGGTCCGCTCCAATCGTCGGCGGTGATCACCACTACATTGACGAGCTTGCCGCCTTTCACCGGATAATGAACCAGATGCGCATCGCGCCCGAGCCAGAGATGAACGAGCGGCTCACGGAACTCCGGCGCAAGTTGCGCGGCCGGCACGAGCGCGCGCCAGGCGGTGCGGCCGGCAAAACGCGGCGGCGCTTTCGAGGCGATGCGCGCTCGCGCGGCGGACCACAGCCCGTCGGCGGCGATCACTGCATGCCCATGCTCTGTCCACAGACCCGTGGCGCCGCGCGCTGAAACGGTGACGCCATGGGGATGCGTGGCAAAGTCCTCCATGCTCATCCCAAGCCGAAGCACGATGTTGAGGTCTTGCACTGCCGCGTCGCTCAGCGCCGCCTGGAGGTCACCGCGGTGAATGACCCAATACGGCGCGCCGTAACGCTGCGCCGCTCCCGCGCCAAGCGGTATCCGCACGATCTCACGGCCGCTGCGCCCGCCAAGAACGCGTATAGCTGTGGGCGCCACCACGTGCGGCCGTAGACGATCGGCGAGCCCGAGGCCGATCAGGATACGCGTAGCATTCGGAGAGAGTTGGATTCCGGCGCCGGTCTCTTCGAGCCGTTCGGCTTGTTCGAGAACAAGCGCGCGAAACCCGTTGCGCGCGAGCGCCAGCGCCGCGGTGAGCCCGCCGATACCCGCACCCGCGATGATGACAGTACGCGAGGACGGGCCTGCCATCGCTAATCGGTCAGACTGGTTCGCTTTTCAGCGCGCATTCCGGCGGCCGCGCTTCATTGGGCTTAAGCGCCGGATTGTAGCGGTAAAGCGTCGAACAATAAGGGCAAACGTATTCATTGTCGTCGCCCATGTTGCAAAAGACGTGCGGATGATCGAACGGCGGCATGGCGCCGATGCACATGAATTCTTTGGCGCCGATCTCTATCTCGGCAACGCCAATATCATTATGGAAGTGTGGAACGACGGATTCGGTCATACCGCGAACGGCTCGCTTGGTTGGCGCATGGAACAAGCCACCTTAGCGGCAGGAACCGGCCATTTCCACACGGTGTTTTGAAAAAGCCTCGAACGCCGCTTATCTAACGTGTAGCTAAACTACAATGAAAAATCTAACGCCGGCCATGCTCATTGAAATCCGCCGCCATCCCGCGGTTGCCGTAGCTTTCGGCCTCTTATTTGCGATTGCTGCGGCCTTTTTCGTGCGCGGCGGCATTGCCGCGCAGGAGCGCTTTTCGGCAGCGGACGATCCGGTCGCTGTCACCGACCAGGCGCTCGCCGCAAGCTTTGATCGCGACGTCGCCGAGCGCGAAATCCGCAGCGCGCTCGCTACGGGCGATGTCGATTTGGCGCAAAGTTTTATCGACCTCGCGGCCGAGCGTAATGTGACGATTGATCCGGCGCTTCCAAGCCAGGTCAAAGAAACCGAAGCGGATCAACACACGCTCACCAACACCGCCGGCCGCTTCGTGCATGGCCTATGGACCGGCGAACCGACTGATTTCGCCAGCCTCGCCGGCACCGCCTTTGGCGATCTGTTTGTGTTCGGCGACATCCGCGATGCCGCCCGCGAAGGCACGCGCTACCTGACCGGCCAGCGCTACGATCCGTGGATTCTCGGCCTAGCCGGCGTCGGCATCGCAATCACCGCAGTTACTTATGCGAGTTTGGGCGCAACGACACCCGAGCGCGTCGGCGTCACGCTGGTCAAGGCGGCGCGCCGCACCGGCCGGCTCAATCCGGCGCTGGGAGTGCGCGTGGCGCGCGAGGCGGTGAAGGTCGAGGGCGCCGGTGGCTTGGTGGGACTTGCGCAGAATACCGGGCGCATCGAGGCTAAGGCCGGTGGCCAGGCGGCTCTCGACAGCTTGGCAATCGCGCAAGAGCCGCAGGACATATCGCGCATGGCCCGGCTCGCCGCGGCCAAGGGCGGCAAGACGCGGGCGATCGTCAAACTTCTCGGCCGCGCCGCAATCGTGCTCACCGCCAGCGCAATTGAGCTCGCGTCATGGCTGCTCTGGGCCGGCTTTGCGCTTTTCGGCTTTTGCGCATCCTGCAAAGCCGCGGCCGAGCGCGCGACACAACGCTATCTGGATCGCCGCAAATTGCGCTACGCAGCCGCGCCAGTAGAGCTCAGCCTTTGACCAGCGGACAGGCCGGATTGGGCGGACCGAATGCCTTGTTCTCCGGGGATGCGGGTGAGGATCTGATAATAATCCCACGGGTACTTGGAATCCTCGGGCTTTTTGACCTGCACCAGCATCAGGTCGTGCACCATGAGCCCGTCCTCGCGCAAACGCCCATTGTGCGCAAAGAAGTCCTCGATCGGCGTGTCGCGCATCTTGGCCGCGACCTTCAGCGGCTCGTCGGTGCCGGCCGTTTGGATCGCCTTGAGATAATGCATCACTGACGAATAGACGCCGGCCTGCCACATCGTCGGCATGTGGTTGACCTTGGCGAAGAAACGCTTCGACCATTCGCGGGTCTTGTCGTCGGTGTCCCAGTAGAACGACGTCGTCAGCAACAGGCCTTGCGCCGCTTTGAGCCCGAGCGCGTTGACGTCGGTGATGAGCACCAACAGGCCAGCCATCTGCTGGCCGCCTTGAAACAGGCCAAACTCGCCGCCGAGTTTGATCGCGTTGACATTATCTGGAGGACCGCTGGCGAGCCCGATGATCTTCGCCTTGGACGATTGCGCCTGAAGAATAAAAGACGACAGATCCGGGGTCGAAAACGGATGCGCGACCGAGCCGACCACTTTGCCGCCGTTCTGCACGATGACCTGCGTCGCATCGCGCTCCAAGGAGCGGCCGAAAGCGTAGTCGGCGGTAAGGAAAAACCACGTGTCGCCGCCGCGCTTAACGACCTCTTGCGCGGTGCCGACTGCAAGGGCGTGGGTGTCAAACACCCATTGCATCGTATAGGGCGAACAGAATTTGCCGTGGAAATCGGCCGTGCCCGTCGAATGGGTGATAAAGAGCTTCTTGCGGTCGCTGGCGACCTGCTGAACCGCCAAGCCCACCGCCGAAACCGGAACGTCGACGATCAGATCGACCTTATCGACGTCGTACCATTGCCGCGCGATGCCGGCGGCAACATCGGGCTTGATCTGGTGGTCGGCGGAAACAACGGCGATCGGCTTGCCCAAAACCTTGCCGCCGAAATCCTCGACTGCCATTTGCGCGGTGGTGACCGAACCGGGACCCGTTGCGGTCGCCGCCTGCCCCGACAAATCGGTCAAGACACCGATTTTTACGACGTCATCGGAAACTTGCGCGTGCGCCGCGCCAGCCGAGAAGACAAGCAAAGCCACGAGAATGGCAAGCCGATGCATGAATATCCTCCCGTTCGGTATTGCCGCTAGGCTAGCCCGATCCGGCGCCGACATCACCAGCGTTCGCCGGCATCCCCGTTGCGCCTTCGCTTTCGGGTGGCGAGACCGTATGGTCCCGGCATGCCGCAGTTCACGCATGACGGCGTGGAGATCGCTTTCCTTGACGAAGGGGAGGGCGCGCCAATTGTGCTCGTCCACGGCTTTGCGTCGAACAAAGAGGTCAATTGGGTCGCGCCGGGTTGGATCACGACATTGACGCGCGCCGGGCGCCGCGCGATCGCGCTCGACAATCGCGGTCATGGCGCGTCCGGCAAGCTCTATGACCCGGCCGCCTATCACAGCGCGGTTATGGCCGAGGATGTCCGCGCGCTGCTCGATCGTCTCGGCCTGCCGCGCGCCGATGTCATGGGTTACTCGATGGGGGCGCGGATCACGGCGTTCCTGGCTTTGGCGCATCCCGACCGCGTGCGCGCTGCGGTCTTGGGCGGGCTCGGCTTTCGCCTGATCGAGGGTGTCGGATTGCCGGATACGATTGCCAACGGGCTCGAAGCGCCATCGCTTGCCGATGTCGGCGATCCGACGGCTTACATCTTCCGCGCCTTTGCCGAGCAGACCAGGTCGGACTTGCACGCGCTCGCCGCCTGCATGCGCGGTTCGCGGCAGACGCTGAGCCGTGGTGAGGTCGCCAAAATCGCGGTGCCGCTCCTGGTCGCGGTCGGCGAGAATGACTCGATTGCCGGGTCGCCCGAGGCCCTCGCTGCGTTGATCCCAGGCGCGAAAGGCCTTGTTATTCCGGGGCGCGACCACATGTTGGCGGTCGGCGACCGGGTGTTTAAGTCCGCGGTGCTCGAATTTTTGGCACAGCGCCATGAACGGCCCGGGATAGGCCATTGAACTGGTTGCGTCATTCATTGGCCTATAGGTCTTTGGCCGGCTCTTGGTATTGGGCATGGTCCCGCCCAATATGATAGAAGGTCCCGCCAGTTTCCGGAGGCTTTGCAATGGCACAGCATCAGACGCGGCCGGCCATCGACAAGCTCGATCCCGTGTGGGCGCGCATTCGCCGTGAGGCCGAAGATATCGTGCGGCGCGAGCCGGAGCTCTCCGCTTTCATCTATTCGACCGTCCTGCACCACGACACGCTTGAAGCCGCGATTGCCTATCGATTGGCCGCACAGATCGATCATCCGACCTTGTCCGGCGAGCTAATCCGCCAAGCCTATGCCGACGCGCTCAAGGACGTTCCAGCGATCGGCGAGGCCTTCCGCGCCGACATCATGGCGACAGCCGATCGCGACCCGGCCACTCGTCGTCTCATCGAACCGGTGCTCTACTATAAGGGCTTCCACGCTATTCAGACTTATCGCCTGGCGCATTGGCTGTGGATCAAGGGCCGCCGGGATTTTGCGCTCTATCTGCAAAGCCGCGCATCGGCGGTGTTTCAGTGCGACATCCATCCGGCGGCCAAAATCGGCCGCGGTATTTTCCTCGACCACGCCACCGGGCTTGTGGTCGGCGAAACCGCGGTGATCGATGACGACGTTTCCATGCTGCACGACGTGACGATCGGCGGCACCGGCAAGGAAGCCGGCGACCGCCATCCGAAAATCCGCTACGGCGTCATGATCGGCGCCGGGGCCAAAATTCTCGGCAATATCGAAGTTGGCCATTGCGCCCGCATCGCCGCCGGCTCGGTCGTCATCAAGCCGGTGCCGAACAATGTCACGGTGGCGGGCGTGCCGGCCAAGGTGATCGGCGTGGCCGGCTGTCCCGAGCCGGCGCGTTCGATGGACCAGATGTTTCAGGACGAGCTATGAGGGGTAATCGCTGCGCGGCGTTTCACGTCATATGCTGGCGGCGATGATCGGATATCATCAGGTTCGATGGCCAAGCTCGCGATGAGCTTTTCATCACAATTGCGGAGATAGGCGGTGGACGTCCAGGAAGTTCGCAAGCTTGACGCTTATTTGAAAAAGCTGTTTGGCAATGCCCGCATCCGTGTGGTGCCGCGGCCGAAGAAAGAGGATTCCGCCGAAGTGTATGTCGGCGACGAGTTCATCGGCGTGTTATTTGTCGACGACGAGGATGACGAGCGCTCGTACAATTTCCAGATGGCCATTCTCGGCGCCGATCTGGAATAGCTGCTCACTTTCTGTCCGGGTGCAGTTGCGCCGCCAGGCGGTCGAAACCCGCTGCCACATTGCGCCAATCGCTTAGCCAATCGCGCGGAAAACGAATGGTGATCTGTGCGCCATCGAGCGCTCGCTCGCTGATGCAGGTGCCGGGGACCGCACCGGCCGCACGCGTGCAGCGGGCGAAAAACTGTTCGGGATTGTTCACGGCATAGACGAGGTCATCGCCGTCATAAGGCGTGGTGCTGCGAAACGGCAGAATGGCAAGCCCGTCCGGGCCGGCCGCTGCTTGAGCAGCGACATAGCGCGGATAGATCGTGCGCAACCGCTCGAGCGGCGGCAGCACTCCGGCTAAGCTGACGATGGTCACGAACAGCCGGCCGTTTTCCGCCTCGGCCAGCGCGGCCGTCGCGTTCTCCTCGTCGATCGGACGATTGTCGCGCAAGCCGCGATCGTTCGGCGGCGGCGACAATTCCGGCCACGAGAAAACGAGATCGATACGCTCGTGCTGCCCGGCCTGACGCTGCAGCTTGGCCCGGATTGCCGCGGGCGGCACCTCGAACAGCACGCCGCCGACGGTGACCGGCAGAGCCGGCACATCAAGGGCGGGCGGCTCGTTGGGCCAAGTCGGCCACAACAGATAGGAAACGCAGCCTACAGCCGCTGCAACGGTCAGCATCACAACGAGAAAAGGCCTGGTGAGCACGGCGGTCTTGCCGCGACGAGCCCTTGCGCGGGCAAGCGCATGCGCAGTCATGCTGCCGCCGGTTCGAAACGAATCACGGCAAGCAGTATTGCACGGGTTGCTCAATTGCTAGGGTTTGGGGGGCGCTGGCGCGGCGGCTGAGGGCGCGGCTGCTGGCGGCGATTCCAGCGACGGCGCTGAAGTTTGCGCCGCCGCTGCCGGCTTTGCTGCGGCCGCAATTTGCGCCGCCAGCGTAGCCGCGATTTTGGCATGTGCGGCGGCGTTAAAATGGATGCCGTCCCATTGATAAAAATCGCGCGGCACGGGATCCGGATCATAGACAATGACGCGGACGCCGCGCGCCTGCAGGCGATGCACCATGGCCGCGATATTGGCGGTGCGCTCTTGTTTGTTCCCGAAGAAACGCAGGTCATTGCCGCCCGGCTGTAGAACGACGATGTCGGTGCCCTTGGGCACCGCGGCGTCGAGGCGGTTGCGCATGCCGGAGGTGACGTCGCCATTCACCCCGGCATTGCTGACATGCGCTTCGATGCCCCTCTGACGCAACAGTCGCTCCAGCACGGCCGGATAGGCGTTCTGCTCGCCGACGCCGAAGCCGGAGGTGTTGCTGGCGCCGATCGCCACGATATTGAGCGGCCGCGCCTGCAACGGCGACGCGGCGAGTGCGAGGATGCCGGCAATAGTGCAAGCGCATAACCGCAAGGCCATCGGCAAAACTCCCGCCAAAACTCGTGGAATTGTCGTTGCGCCCCCGCCATTTCCTAGCCGGAGGCGCCATTTGCTGCAACGGCGACGGAATGGGCCGCTTGCCGCCGCGCCGGCAATTTCCGATCTTGACGGGGCCAGTTGGATTGATTGCGCGCGTCAAGGCGGTAACGGGCGATGATCTATGAACTCGACGGAATGCGTCCGGAATTGCCGGAAGAGGGGAGCTATTGGGTCGCGCCTACGGCGACGCTGATCGGCAAAGTGCGGCTTAAGCGCGAGGCCAGCGTCTGGTTTGGCGCGGTCCTGCGCGGCGATAATGAATGGATCGAGCTCGGTGAGCGCTCGCAGATTCAGGACAATGCCACCTTGCATACCGACCCCGGTTTCCCGATGGTCATCGGGCCGGATTGCGTGATCGGCCATAATGTCATCCTGCATGGCTGCACGATTGGCGCCAATAGCTTGATCGGCATGGGCGCAATTCTGCTCAACGGCGCGCGCATCGGGGCCAATTGCCTGGTCGGCGCCGGGGCGCTGATCACCGAAGGCAAGAGCTTTCCCGAACGATCGCTGATCGTCGGCGCCCCGGCCCGCGCCGTGCGGACCCTTGATAATGCCGCGATTAAGGGGATCGCCGCAGCTGCCGACATTTATGTGCGGCGCTTCAAGCAATACGCGAAGCAGCTCAAACCAATCGCCTGACGAGCCCGGCGGGCCTTACCGGCGCGCCGGGTTCGACTTTGAACGTTGGAGATTCAATAGCTTATTCAACGAACTGAAAATCCCCTGGCTCCAGGGGAACTGGAACTCGAGCCGCAGCGTTCCCTAAAACGCACGGTCAAATCG
>JBKPIZ010000114.1:0-4927 GCA_046730495.1 Pseudomonadota bacterium | reverse complement strand
CGGGTCGCGACCTTCCACAGCTCGGAATCCGGATCGTGCGCCACCTCGCGCGCCGGCTGATCGGTGAGCAGAAGTTCGGCGACCATTTTTCGCGCGGTCTTGGCGCGATCGGTCTCTGTACGCACTTTCATGCCGGGCGACGGTGTGCGGATGCAGCTTGCGGCCAGCACCCGCTCGCCTTCGATCTCGACCATGCAGACGCGGCAATTACCGTCGGGCCGGTAGCCGGGCTTGGGCGAATAGCACAGTTGCGGCAGCTTGATGCCGAGCCGGCGCGCGGCGCGGAAGATGGTCTCGCCGGCGCGAATATCGATCTCCCGATCGTCGATCGTGAAGGTCTCGGCTGTGGGCTTTTTTTCCTTGCTGTCGCTCATCGCCTGTCCTCTGCGATCGTCATCCTGAGGTGCCCGCGCCATAGCAGGCGCAGCCTGCGTACACTTGGCTGCGCTGCGCGGGGCTCGAAGGACGAGGCCGTCGCCCTTCGAGGCTCGCGCAGCTTGACATCGGGCCGGCCACTTCTGGCCGGACCCGCTGGCTCGCACCTCAGGGTGACGGAAAATGCTTTGCGCATCACCAATGTCCCAGCGGTTTGGTCAGTTCATCCGGAAAGTACTTTATCACGCACAGCAACGGGTTTGGCGCCGCCTGGCCCAATCCGCAAATCGACGCATCGCGCATCAGCACCGATAATTCATCGAGGAGCGCCGTATTCCACGGGCCTTTGGCCATCAGCTCCGCGGCCTTCTCGGTGCCGACCCGGCAGGGCGTACACTGGCCGCAGCTTTCGTCTTCGAAGAACTTCATCAGATTAAGCGCCACCGCCTTCATATCGTCCCGGTCGGACAGGATCACAACCGCGTGCGACCCAACGAAACAGCCGTATTTTTCCAGCGTGCCGAAATCGAGCGGGATATCGGCCATGGACGCCGGCAAAATGCCGCCTGACGCTCCTCCCGGCAGATAACCCTTGAAGACGTGACCCTCGGCCATGCCGCCGCAGAATTCGTCGATCAGTTCGCGCGCGGTCACCCCGGCGGGCGCGAGCTTGACGCCCGGATTCTTCACCCGGCCCGAGACCGAAAAGCTGCGGAAGCCTTTGCGCTCGTGGCGGCCCTGCGAGACGAACCAATCGACCCCGCGTTCGACAATGTCGCGCACCCAGAACAGCGTCTCGACATTCTGTTCGAGCGTGGGGCGGCCGAACAGCCCGACCTGAGCGACATAAGGCGGGCGATGCCGCGGCAAGCCGCGCTTGCCTTCGATCGATTCGATCATCGCCGATTCTTCGCCGCAGATATAAGCGCCGGCGCCGCGGCGCAGATGGATTCTGGTGTGCTTGGCAAGCCCCGCCCGCTCGGCCTTGGCGATTTCCTGCGCAAGGAGAAGCCGCACCTCGGGATATTCATCGCGGATGTACAGATAAGTGTCGGCGGCCTCGACCACCCAGGCCGCGATCAGCATGCCCTCGATGAACCGATGCGGATCGCGTTCGAGATAGAATCGATCCTTGAATGTGCCGGGCTCGCCTTCGTCGGCGTTGACGGCGAACAGCCGCGGCGCCGGTTCAGCGCGGACCAGCGACCATTTGCGTCCGGTGGGAAAACCGGCGCCGCCGAGGCCGCGTAAACCGGCATCGCTGACGATTTTGATGATCTCGTCACGGCTGCGCTTGCCATCAAGACATGATTTGAGCAGCGCATAACCGGCGTCGCGGCAATACGCATCGAATGCAGTCGGCGTCGGATAGACATGCGGATGCGGCGCAGCCGCCGCGGCCGCCGCCACCTTGCCGGCGTCGGCCGCCATGACCTGAACATGACCGACCGCGCAAACCGGCGCGCGATCGCAGGCGCCCATGCACGGCGCGCGCACGACGCGCACGCTTGGTCCGAGCTTGTTTGGCAGTTCGGCGAAAAGCCGCTCCGCGCCCTTGAGCGCACAGGAGAGCGAATCGCAGACGCGGACCGTCACCGCCGGCGGTGGCGTCTCGCCCTCCTTCACGACATCGAAATGCGCGTAGAAGGTCGCGACCTCATAAACCTCGGTCAAAGCGAGCCGCATCTCGGCCGCCAAAGCGGCGAGATGGGCGGCTGAGAGATGACCGTAACGATCCTGGATGAGATGCAAATGCTCGATCAAGAGATCGCGCCGGCGCTCGCGGTCGCCAAGCAGTGCGCGGATCTCTTCGCTCGCCAGCGGGTCGACTTGACGGCCCTTTGGCGTACGCGGCGCCCGACGCCGCCCGCCGCCCCCGCTACGGCTCTCGGCCGGTACAGTCCGCGGCAGTTCCGTGGAACTCATCTTCTCCTCGTAACAGCGAAAAGAACCGAACGAAACGCGTAAGCAAATTCCATATCGACCAATAGGTATTTGTCCCGGAAGCGCTAGAACAGCCCGACGATCCGGCCGTCCGGTCCGATGTCGATGGAGTTCGCCGCTGGCACTTTCGGCAGTCCGGGCATGGTCATGATCTCCCCGCAGATCGCGACCACGAATTCGGCGCCGGCCGAAAGCCGCACCTCACGCACATTGATGACGTGATCGCTCGGCGCGCCCTTGGCGTCCGGATTGGTCGTGAAGCTATATTGCGTCTTGGCAACGCAAATCGGGAACTTGCCGTAGCCCATCGCCTCGAAACTGGCGAGCTGGTCGCGCACCGATTTATCCGCGGTGACGTCCTTGGCGCGATAGATTTCCCTGGCGATGGTGCGAATCTTTTCAAACAACGGCACATCGTCGGGATAGAGGAATTTGAGCTTGCTCTTGCCGCTTTCGGCAATCTTGACGACGGCACGCGCCACGTCGGCGGCGCCAGCCCCGCCCA
Organism: Pseudomonadota bacterium; assembly: GCA_046730495.1. Classification (GTDB taxonomy): domain Bacteria; phylum Pseudomonadota; class Alphaproteobacteria; order Rhizobiales; family Xanthobacteraceae; genus BOG-931. The sequence continues at coordinate 2,103 of JBKPIZ010000114.1, read as the reverse complement.
TGGCCCAGTGATCGGCCATCAGCGCTTCGACTCCGAGCGACTTGCACTTGTCCTGCACGAGCTTGATCTCCGCCTCGGTATCGGCGGAGAAGCGGTTGATCGAGACCACCGGCACGATGCCGAATTTCTGCACGTTCTCGACATGGCGCTGCAGATTGGCCATGCCGGCCTCAAGCGCCGTGAGATTCTCCGCCTTGAGATCCTCTTTTTTGACGCCGCCGTGCATTTTCAGCGCGCGGATCGTCGCCACCAGAACCATGCAATCGGGCGCGATGCCGGCCTTGCGGCATTTGATGTCCATGAACTTCTCGCCGCCGAGATCGGCGCCGAAGCCAGCCTCGGTCACGACGTAATCGGCGAGTTTCAACGCCGTGGTCGTCGCCAGGACCGAGTTGCAGCCATGCGCGATATTGGCGAATGGGCCGCCATGAATGAAAGCCGGCGTGCCTTCCAGAGTCTGCACCAGATTCGGCGCAAGCGCGTCCTTGAGAAGCACTGTCATGGCACCATGCGCATTGAGTTCGCGCGCACGCACCGGCTTGCGGTCGCGGGTATAGGCGACGACGATATTGCCAAGCCGATCTTTTAAGTCGTTCAGATCGCGCGCCAGGCAGAAAACCGCCATGATCTCTGACGCGACGGTAATGTCGAAGCCGTCCTCGCGGGGAAAACCGTTGGCGACGCCGCCGAGCGAGGACACAATCGAGCGCAGCGCCCGGTCGTTCATGTCGAGTACGCGCCGCCAGGCAATGCGCCGCGCGTCGATGGCGAGCGCGTTGCCGAAATAAATGTGATTGTCGATCAAGGCCGCGAGCAGATTGTTCGCCGACGTGATGGCGTGAAAATCGCCGGTGAAGTGCAGATTGATGTCTTCCATCGGCACGACCTGGGCATAACCGCCGCCGGCGGCGCCGCCTTTGACGCCAAATGACGGACCGAGCGACGGCTCGCGCAGGCACAGCATGGCTTTCTTGCCGATGTGATTGAGCGCATCGGTGAGCCCGACCGTGGTCGTGGTCTTGCCCTCGCCCGCCGGCGTCGGCGTAATGGCGCTCACCAGAATGAGCTTACCGTTCGGTTTGGTCTGCAGCGATTTGATGAAATCCATCGACACCTTGGCCTTGTAGTGGCCGTAGGGCTCAAGATTTTCAGGCGCAACGCCAAGCCGCTCGCGCGCGACGTCGGTGATCAGCCGCTTTTTTGCGGCCTGGGAAATTTCAATGTCTGATTTTGGCGATTGATGTTGCGAGGCAGGCATGATGGCAATCCGGGACTGAGAGGACAATTGTCATTCTGGGGCGCCGCAAAGCGGCGAACCCGGAATCCATATTCCGCAGCAGGGACTATGGATTCCGGGCCCGCGAGCTTCGCTCGCGTCCTGGAATGACGGTGAATGGAAAAAGCGCAGCAGTCTCACGCAAACCTCGCCTTAACCGCGAGGTTCACGGACTTCGCCCACTCGCCGGCCTCGATTTTCTTGCCGTCGGCGGGCTGCACGCGCGAGACCTTGAAGCGGCCGTCGGCGCAGACGACCGTGAAGCCGTCGGCTTCGACAGCGGCGATTTCGCCGAGCTTGCCGCCGATTCCTTTCGGATCTTTGGCCGGCAGCGGCTTAGCGTCGAAGATCTTGAGCTGATTGCCGTCGAGCAGCGTCCAGGCGCCCGGCGCCGGATTGCAGCCGCGGATCAGCCGATCGATCTGCTCCCAGGGCTTGCCCCAGTCGATCTTGGCGTTGTCCGCCCCGCAACGACCCTCGTAAGTGGCCTTTGACTCGTCCTGTTTGATGCGCGGCGCTTTGCCGGATTTGACCAGATCGACCGCCTCGAGCATCGCATCGACGCCCATCGGAAACAGCCGATCGAAATAGACGGTGCCAAGCGTATCGGTCGGGCCGATCGGCGTCTTTTTCTGGATGAGCACGTCGCCGGTATCGAGCCCGTTGTCGGGCCAGAAAATCGACAGTCCGGTTTCCCTCTCGCCCTTGATGATCGGCCAGTTGATCGCGCTGGCGCCGCGATAGGCGGGCAACAGCGACGGATGATATTGGATCGAGCCGTGGGTCGGGATGTTGAGGAATTCTTCAGGGACGAACAGCGTCACGAA
>JBKPIZ010000113.1:0-5295 GCA_046730495.1 Pseudomonadota bacterium | reverse complement strand
GACCAAGCTCACGATAGGGAAAGTCATCGGCGGCGACGGGTTCCACATTCCAACCTATGTGGCGCTGGACGAGGATTTCTTTAAAGCCGAAGGCCTCGATGCGACGCTGGTCGAATTGCCGCCGAGCTCGATTGTGTCAGCGGTGATTTCGGGGAATCTCGATTGCGCGCCGATTCCCTCCGGCGGCGCGCAAGCGGCGCTGAGCGGCGCCAAGATCACTTACATCGTCGGTGAATCGCTCAAATCGCAATGGACGGTCACGACGCGGCAGGACATCGGCAAGCCGGAGGACCTCAAGGGCAAGACACTGGGATTCGGCCGTCCCGGCGGCGCCGATTATGACGAGGCGCAAGCGGTGCTGCACCGGTTCTTTCAGATGGATGCCGGGCGGGATTACAAGGTGATCTCGTTTCAAGGCGAGCCTGAACGCATCGCCGCCATGGTCAACAACGACATTCAGGGCGCCTTGCTTTCGATCCCACACGCCGTGGTCGCCGCGGCGGCCGGACTGAAAATCTTGCTCCGTACCGGCGACTATATCCCGCGCGCCGGCGGCACGGTCTGGTGCATGCAAAGCCTGGTCGAGCAGCATCCCGATACCGCGAAAAAAATCATCCGCGCGATCGCCAAAGCGGTGATGTATTTCCGCACCAACAAAGAAGGTTCGATCAAGGTGATGCAGCATCATATCGGCAGCATCAAATCGGACGAGGAAGCCGGCCTGATCTGGGATCAGCTCCACGATTCGTTCGGCGCCGAAGTGCCGCCGGATCTGTTCCGCGAAATCCTGGAATCGCGCCGGCTCACCATGATTGCCGCGCGGCAGTGGCCGGCCGACAAGCCGCTGCCCGATCCGGAGCAGTTCTTGGCCCGCTCTCTCCTCGAATCGACGCTGAAGGAAATGAATTACGTGCCGGCCAATATCGCGTCGCCGGCGAAATCGAATTGATGGACTAATCGCGCCTCTGCGGTCATTCCCGCGAAGGCGGGAATCCAGACAACGTCTACGATTTATAGCGTGCTGGGTCCCCGCTTTCGCGGGGACGGGCGGATGATTGCCTGTCCGCTCACTCGTTCTTGGCGCGTTGCGGGCGCCAACGGCTCATCCGATCTTCGATTATTTTTACCAGACCCGTCATCAACAGCGACAGCGCCGCAAATACGACCAGCCCTGCAAAAACGACATTGACGTCAAAGCTGCTCGCGGCGCGAACCATCACCACGCCGAGCCCCTCCTGTGCGCCGAAAAATTCAGCCACCACCACGCCGAGTATGGCGCGGCCGATGGCAAGCCGCAGCCCGACGACAATGAATGGCAGCGCATTGGGAATGACGACGAGACGGGCGACATCCCAGCTATTGGCGCCGAACGAGCGGACGACATTGATCAAGAGCTTATCGGCGTTGCGCACGCCTTCATGCGTATTGATCAGAAGCGGGAACAGTGCGCCGAGGAAGACGACGGCGACTTTCGACCACAGCCCGATGCCCAGCCATAACATCAAGAGCGGCAGAAAAACGAGCCGCGGCGTCGCATTGAACGCGGTGACGAATGGATCGAACATCGCATTCAGCGTGGCCGATCGGCCGAGTAGGATACCGAGCGGCAGACCGGCGCCAATCGCCAAGGCAAGACCGATTGCGAACGCGGTGGCGCTCACCCCAAGCGGCGCCCAGATCGTGCCGGCGGCAAACATCTGCCACAGGGTTGCGAAAATCCGGCTGGGCACCGTGAAGAATAGTCTAGTGCCCTGCTGGATCGGCAGGACATGCGGCACCAATTCCCAAACCACGAGCAGAAGCGCGATCGTTGCGGTGCCAAGCGCGATCGATTCGATGCGCTGGCGCAGCGCTAGCGTTATGAAACGCCCGGCGCTCGCATCGAGGTTAAGATCAAGAGCTTGATCGGCCATCGCTATCGATCCTGCGTTCCGCTTAAAGCGAAATAAGATTGGCTTGAATCGACATTTCGCTTAGCTCGTTGTTCGTTTGAGCATGATCTTTTCCGAAAACCGGTATCCACTTTTCCGGATCATGCTCTATTGGCTCGCGCGCCACGGAAACGCGGCGCGCTCGGCCCAGCGGATGCCTTCGGTCAGCACCACGGCGATGGCCATGACGGTGAGAATGCAGGCGAACATGCGGTCGATGGCAAAAATGTCGCCGAACCGCGAAATGGCATAGCCGATACCTTCAGACGCGGCAAAGAACTCGCCCACCAGGACGGCGATCAGCGCCCGGCCGACGGCGATGCGTGCACCGGCGACGATATAGGGCAGCACGCTGGGCAGGAGGATTTTCAGATAGACGTCGCGCTCGCGCCCGCCGAGCGAACGCACCACATTGATCAACAGCCGATCGACGGCGCGCACGCCGGAAGCGACGTTGAAAATGAACGGGAACACGGCAAGCGTGAAGACAATGATGGTTTTTCCCGAGACGCCGACGCCGAAAAAAATCACCAGCAACGGAGCAAGCGCAACCAGCGGGCTCGCGTAAAAGACCGTCATCAGCGGATCGAGCGCATAGCCGATCCATACCCGCCAGCCCATCAGGATTCCAAGCGGCACGCCGATGATCACCGCGGCCAACAGCCCAAGACCGAACGGAACGGCGCTGACGGCGAGATCGCGGAACAAATCTCCGCTTTCGACCAAATCGACGAAGCCTTCGGCAATCAAACGCGGCGTGGTGAAAAACAGCGGGTTGAGCGGAACGATAAGGAATACCGCCTGCCAGGCGGCGAAGAACAGCATGACGGCGAGCGCGCCGAGCATCGCGTTGCGATGCCGCTGCATGAAACTTGCGACTGTGGCCGGAGATTCTATTGCCATCGTTCAAATCACGATTTCGTCCTTCAATGTATTCCAGATTTCCAGCTTGAGATCGTTGAATTGCGGCGTGATCCGCATCTCGTATTCGCGCGGACGTGGCAGCTTGACGTCGAAGATTTTCTTGGTCCGGCCCGGGCGTTTGCTCATGACCAGGACACGATCGGACAGATAGATCGCTTCATCGATCTGATGCGTCACGAACAGCACGGTCTTGCGGGCCTCGCGCCAGATGCGCAAGAGCTCGACCTGCATCAGGTCGCGGGTTTGCGCATCGAGCGCTGCGAACGGCTCATCCATCAAGAGTACGTCGGGATCGGTGGCGAGCGCGCGCGCCAGGCCGACGCGCTGCTTCATGCCGCCCGATAATTCGTGCGGATAGTGATCGGCAAAACCGGCAAGCCCAACGAGCGCGATCAACCGCTCCGCAATCGGGCGACGCTTGGCCGCCGCGGTCCGCTTTAATTCGAGCCCGAGCTCGATATTGTGTTGCACCGTGCGCCACGGCAGCAGTCCAAATTCCTGGAACACCATGGCGCGCTCGCTGCCTGGGCCGGTGATCTTTTTGCCGTGCATGCGCACTTCGCCGGAATCCGGCTTGATGAGACCGAGCAGCACGTTGAGGAATGTGCTCTTGCCGCAGCCGGAAGGGCCGACGATCGACAGGAACTCGCCTTCCTCGACATCCGTGTCGAAGGAATCAAGCGCGGTCACCGCCGCGCGATTGGGCGGCCGGAAGCTCAGTCTGACATTGCGGGCTTGAATATACGGCATCGGTCGATCCGGGTTTATTCTTCAGGCGCTTGAACTTTCGGGGACCCGATCGCCGGCGCGGTGGATGTCATTGTCGCAAGTTCGTCAATCTCCGCAAGCACCCGCTCTGCCGCCGCGTGATGCAGCATGTGACCGATGCCTGGAAGGATCACGAGCCTCGCGCGCGTCACGGCAGCAGCAAAGGGCACGGCATGGAGCTGCGGCGCGACCACGAAGTCGGAAGCCCCACTCATCACAAGGGTCGGCATGGAGAGGCCTGGATAACGCGCGGGTTGCGGCTCGAGATTGCGCTTGAGATCGGCCATGTCGCAGGCGTTGGCGAGAAAGGTCGAAGGCCGCAGCAAAAGCAGCGCAGCCGAGCGCTTACGATAATCGCGCGGCGGCAGCTGCGGCAGGAAGGCGGATCCAAGCGCCAAGCCAACGAACGGCAGCGCGACCGGCAAGGCCAAGGTGCGCGCGTAAATCCATCCCACGATCGGCATCGCGAATAGCGCGTAGAGCGAGGTTGTCGGATGGGCGAGCGGATAGAGTGGCGACGCCAGCAGCACGAGCGCAGCGGTGCGATCGGGATAATCGAGCGCAAAGCTTGTGGCCACCGCACCGCCCCAGGAATGACCGACGATGATCGCCCGCGCGATCCCGAGTTGATCTAAGACTTCGCGCAGGATCGCCGCCTGGAATTGCGGCGCGCTGCCATCGCGTCCTTTACGTCTGCTCCAACCCATGCCCGGGCGATCGATCAAGATGACGCGGTGACGCACAGCCAGCCGCTCGCCCAAACTGAGCCGCATGTCTTCGAGATTGACGCCGGCGCCGTGAATGAGAACGATTGGCGGCGCGTCGGCCGCCGCTCCCAGCTCGACCACGTGCTGACGCATATGCCGCACTTTGATAAAGCGTCCGCGCGGCGGATGCGCGCGACCGATCAGCCACGAACCGATCGCGGTGAGAAGCGCACCAAGCGCGAGCACGACAGCGATGACGATGAGCGTATCCATCGTTAAAAAACTCCTCCCCCGTTTTACGCGGAGAGGAAAAACGATCTAAAGCGCCTCGCCTTTGAGCCAGCGCGCGCCTTGCGCATAGAGCGCGTCTAGTTCGGGCCCTTCGAGGCCGGCCATGTCGGTTTTCACTTTGTAGCCGATCTTGGTCTGCAAATAAGCCAGGTGCCGGTAGCCTTCCGGGAAACGCTTGAGCAGATCCTGATCGAGCGCGAGCTTGGCCGAGGGATCGACCGGATCGAGACGGTCCTTTTCGTAAACCAGCCGGCGCAGCACCAGTCCCCAGCGGCCGCCGCGATTCTCGAAGAAATCGTAGAACCGCCCGGTGCAGACGACGTCACAGACGACACCGTCGACCGGGGCGCGCTGCGAAATCGTCATCTTCGTTTGTGCGATCGCGCGGCTGCCCGAGACATCGATGGCGCTGCCGCCGAGAAAATGCAGGATGCGCACGCCGCGCGTCCAGCCCTGGTCATTGGCGTTGATGAATTCCTCGAAGCTGCCCTGGAACCAGGTCGCCATCATGCGACCGTCCGGGTGCCAGACCGTGCGAACGCGATCCCACAGCCGTGCGTCACGCCAGAGCGCCCAATTTTCCACGAGCTCGCGGATGCTGCGCTTGTCCTCGTCAATGCTCATTGCATGCCGTCATGATTTGATTGCAAAAAAATGGATGCGCTGGCCGCACG
>JBKPIZ010000112.1:0-19099 GCA_046730495.1 Pseudomonadota bacterium | reverse complement strand
CACTTCGGAACGTTGCTCTTGCTTGGCTTTGGTTTCTTCCGCCTTCTTCTGTTCGGCGAGCCAGTGGTAATCCATTTCCCAGCACATCGAATCCTCCATCGGCGATGGAATGACAATTGACAACGCCGCGATCTCCGCCGCAGTTCCGCGCCCCGTGCGCCCTTGCGCGGCGGCGGCCGGCGGTCGATATTGCCGCACCAAGCATCCTGACCCGGCGGCAGATGGAGAAGTCACTTGCCGTATTCAAGCGATAACAACACCACGCGGGCGACAGCGAGCCTGCCGGGACTCGAAATCGAGATCGTCCATCGTCGCCCGCAAGGCGACGATCTCGAAGCGTTCTCGATCAATCTGCAGGCGATGCCCTCATTCGAGGCCTTCGGCCGATTCCTTGAGACGGCGAACCCATTTGTATTTTGGGCCCAAGCCATGCAGCAAGCCATGCAGATGGCATGGCTGCCTTGGCTCGGAGCAAGTCGCGCGCTGATGTTGCCCTGGCACAGTGCCGCCGCGGCTGCGCTTCAGCCTCAATCGGAGGCAGCGCCTAAGACGGATTGATAGCCGCTAGGAGGCTGCACCGCTCCGCGCCGCCGTCGGTTTGCTCACATAGGTCGCCCGTCCGACCCCGTCGGAGCGATGATCGAGCCGTAGCGTTAGGCAGCACGCCGAGCCGCCGCTGCGCAGAAACGCGTGCAACGGCGTCTCGAGGACGGCATAGCCACGCGCATTGAGTATCGTGCGCAGCGAAGGACTGCAGCTCGAAAGTATGATCGTGTCGCCGATGCAGACAGCATTGGCGGCGAAGCGTTCGGCGTCGGCGCGATCGAGCGCGATGCGGCGCTCCGGCGCGACATGCGCTTCGATGGTGGCTCGGCCAGCCAGCGTGAACGCGCCCGGATAATAGATGACGCTCCCGCATGGTAGCGCGCACAGCGCCGTATCCAGGTGATAAAAACAGGCATCCGCCAGCGGCAGCGGCAGGCAGCGGTGACCGAATTGCCGCTCGAGGAAAGGTGCCGCTGCAACGTCCGAGCGAAAACCACAGCCGAGCCAGAACAAGCGCCGCCGCGGGTCCCAGATGCAATCGCCCGCACCTTCCAGGATGATTCCGGGCGGAAGCCCCGAAACCTCGTCCAACAGGCCGCGCGCAGCAAGCGCAGCAAAATGGGCGGCGAAGACCGGTTCCTCGTTGCGCCGTTCGGGATGGCGAAAGCGCGACAGAATGGCCTTGCGATCGAGCACCACGGCGGCATTGGCCGTGAACACCAGATCCGGCAGATCGGCCACGGGCTCTATCGTCTCCACCGCCGCGCCGGCGCCGATCAACGCCTCGCAGAGCGCTGTCCATTGGCGCTCCGCCTCGGCGTGCAAACGGCCATCGCCGGCCCAGGACCGCGGGTCCATCCACGGATTGATGCTGTAGGTGACGGCGAAATGACGCGGCGGACATATGAGGAGCCGAGGCCGTGCGCCGGTCTCGGCGAGCGTCGCGTGAACGTTCATTCCTGGTAACGGGCCCCTCGATCAAGCATTCGATTTCGAATCGATGCCGCTCCCATTTGGGTTGCCCATACCACGTCATCAAGGGCGAGTCCGCAAATTTCAGCTGTGCTCGGTGGCAGGTTTCACATTGCTTAGCAACTAATGAGCCCGGTTTTTAGATGCCGATACCCGCTCTGGAGGGTTCAACAATATCGCAGTTCAGTGCAAAAAATTCATCCGTTTGGCTGCGATGGGTCGTTGACCGAAGCGGAAATTCACGGAATGTTTTTGTTTATTCCATGGGGGGAATACAGCTATGGACCCGACAATTCGTGATCTGACGATCGGCGAACTGGAACTTGTTGTGGGCGGTGACGCGCCGCGCGGCGCCGGTTGCGCAACAGAGGAAGAAACCTGCGTGGGGTGGAAGGACGGGTTTGGCATGGTGGGATTCATATATTTTTTCCCGTGCTAGGATATTGGACGACGCGCTGCAAAAGAAAAACATTTTCAGTCGACCGACTTCTCCAGCATCGTGCGCATGAAGCGCACGGCCGCGGGCCCTTTCAGCGCGCTCGACCATAGGTCGCGCGCCATCTTCTCATGCAGCGCCAGCGCTTCTGGCGCCGATGTGATCATCGCGACGCCGACGCGGATATTCGGTTCTTCGCCGAGGCGAAATGGACTGAGCGCCAAGATCTTCCGGTCGGGTTGACGGAAAATCTGAAAACTGGTGTGCGGCAGCGTGTCCAGTACGATGCCGATCTGCACGCCGATCGGCTCGTCTTGCATCAATGCGATGAAATGTTCGGCCTCGGCGCGGGCGAGGCGCCGGCGTTCGCGTCGCACCGGTTCGGGAAGATCGAGGCGGCCGACCAGGCCGTTGCGCAGGAAGCGCTGCATTTCGCCGGCGGCAATCAGGTTGACGATTGCGGGACGCCTGCGGCGATAGGTTTCCTTGCGGCTGCGCAGCACCCCCATCAGCTCGTCAATCTGGGCCAGCACCTTGCTGTTTTTCGCCGCCGCCTCCGGCACCGACTCGCGCAACACTTCGCCGAGCGCGCGGTCGAAGCCATCGGACGCGAGCACATAGGAGATCGGGCCGGCGAGCACGATGATGTGCTCGGCGGTTTCTTCGATCTGCCGCATGCGCTCGAAATAGCTGACCGCCGACGCGACGTATTCGACTCCGACCCCAAGCAGCGTCGGCACCGAGACCTGCAGAAGCTCGGCGAGCTTCTCCAGCGTCTCGATCTTGGCGAGCTCGCCCTTTTCGAAGCGGTAGAGCGCGGTCCGAGAAATGCCGAGCTTGGCGGCGATCTCCTCGGCGGACAGGCCAGAGCCGAGACGAAACGCTTTGAGGCGGTTGCCGATATCGTCGAAGCGGAGCATTCGGAGAACAGAGGACAGATGTCAGAGCTTAGATAATAGTATTCGGCGCTGCTGTTTTCGTCATCTGATCTCCCAGATCTGACATCCGCCCTCGGACTTTGACACACTCCCGTGAACGGTGCATCCATAGCGCAATGAAACCCGCCGCATTCCGCTACCACGCGCCGAAAACGATCGACGAAGCGGTCGCGCTGCTCGCTGAGTTCGCCGCTGAGGACGGCCGCATCCTCGCCGGCGGCCAGAGCCTCGTTCCGACGATGGCGTTCCGGCTCGCCAAGCCCGCGCACCTCGTCGATATCAACGGCGTCGAAGCGCTCAACCGCATTGCCGTCGTCGGCGGTAAACTTGTCATCGGCGCCTGCGTTCGTCACGCCGCATTCCATCGGACGGTTTGCGAAGGACCGCTGGGAAAGCTTTTGACCGACGTGGTGCGTCACATCGCGCATTATCCGATCCGCAATCGCGGCACGTTCTGCGGCAGCCTGGCGCATGCCGATCCGGCCTCGGAATGGTGTCTGGTGCTCGCGGCGCTTGACGGCGAGGTCGTGGCCAAAAGCGCGCGCGGCGAGCGCATTATCGCGGCGCGCAATTTCTTCAAGGGCATCATGACAACCGCGCTGCGCGACGACGAGCTTCTTATCGAGGCGCGCTTGCCGTTGTTGCCGGCCGGCACGCATTGCGGTTTCTACGAGTTCAGCCGGCGCGCGGGAGATTTTGCGCTTGCCGCTGCGGTCGGCCTCTATCGCCTCGACGGCAGCAAGATCGCCGAGCCGCGCCTCGCACTCGGCGGCGTGGAAGTCAATCCACGGCGCATCGCGCAGGCCGAGCGCGCGCTCGAGGGCACGGCGCCGGGCGACCAAGCGTTTCGCGCCGCCGCGCAAGCGGCGATGTCAGCCATTGATCCGATCGAGGACATCATCAACAGCGCCGAGTTCCGGCGCGATCTCGTCCTCGCGGTCGCGCGCCGGGCGCTCGAACGCGCGGCGGCATGAAGTCGCGCGCTCAGAAAACAGCGTGGATCGGGCAATCGGTCGCGCGGTTGGAGGATCCGCCGCTGGTGACCGGACGCGGCCAATTCGCCGGCGACATCAATTTCCCGCATCAGCTGATCATGCGCATCGTGCGCTCCGCTTATGCCAACGGCCGCATCACTTCGATCGACGCCGCCGCGGCACGCGCGCTGCCCGGCGTGTTCGCGGTATGGACCGCCGACGACATTGCGGACGTGCCGCCGATCGATTTCCGCGAGGGCTCAATTCCGGCGCTCGATCCCTACCGTCAGCCAGTGTTGGCGAAGGCGCGCGTGCGCTATGTCGGCGACCCGGTCGCGGCGATCTTTGCCGAAGACCCATACGTCGGCGAGGATGCCGCTGACCTCGTCGCCGTCGAGATCGAAGAACTGCCGCCGCTTATTGACGCGCAAGCGGCGCCGGTCGATTTCTCGCCGGGACATTCGAGCGAAGCTGCGGTGATCCACCAAGGCTATGGCGACGTCGACGCCGCGTTCCGGCAAGCAGCGCATATCGTTGAACTGGAATTGGCGATCGGCCGCCATTCCGGTGTGCCGCTCGAGACCCGCGGCGCCATCGGCCGCTACGACACGGCGCGCGGCGTACTCGAACTGCATGGCGCGGCCAAAGTCCCGCACCGCAATCAGGAATTGCTGGCGCGTATGCTCCGCCTGCCGCCAAGCACGATCCATGTTCACGAATCGCATGTCGGCGGCGGCTTCGGCGTCCGCGGCGAACTCTATCCAGAGGACGTGCTGGTCTGCGTCGCGGCCAAGCGCTTCGGCCGGCCGGTGAAATGGATCGAGGACCGCCGCGAGCATCTGATCGCCGCCAATCATTCGCGCGAGCAGGTGCATAAAATCCGCGCTGCGGTCGATGCCAACGGTGTGATCCTCGCGATCGATGATTGCTATTTCCACGACCAAGGCGCCTATGTGCGCACGCATGCGGCGCGTGTGGTGCATATGACGGCCGGGATTTTGCCGGGACCGTATCGCGTGCCGGCCTATCGTGCGATCGGGCATTTTCGCCTCACCAACAAGACCCCGGCCGCGACCTATCGCGCGCCGGGACGTTATGAGACCACTTTCGTGCGGGAACGGCTGGTCGACGCAATCGCGCACAAGCTCAAGATCGATCGGATCGAGCTGCGCCGCCGCAACACGATCGGACCGCAGGAAATGCCGTATCCGCGCCCACTCGAAGCGCTCGGCGAGGAAATCGAATACGACAGCGGCGATTATTCCGGTCTGCTCGAAAAGCTTCTCGCCAAGATCGGCTGGGATGCGCTGAACGAAACGGTCAACAAGCGCAAAGCCGCCGGCGAGCGCGTCGGCATCGGGCTATCGATGTTCGTCGAGAAGAGCGGGCTCGGACCGACCGACGGCGTGAGAATTTCGGTCGATACCGCCGGCATGGTCGAGGTCCTCACCGGCGGCGCCTCGCTCGGGCAAGGGTTCGAGACGGTGATGGCGCAGGTTGCCGCCGATGCGCTTGGCGTCGGCTACCGGTGCTGCCGCGTCATTCACGGCCAGACCGATCGCATTCCATTCGGCATCGGCGCGCATGCCTCGCGCGCGACGGTTATGACCGCATCGGCGACGCATATCGCGGCGTTGAACGTGCGGCGCAAAGCGCTGGCGGTGGCGGCCGAACTCCTGCAAGCCGCGCCGGAGGCGCTCGACATCATCGCCGGCGAAGTGGTGCGCAAGGACGGCAAGGGGGGCAAAGGCGGCCCCTCGATCAGCCTCGGCGTCATTGCGCAGAATCTGGCTCCAACCGCGAAAGCAAGGGGCGACCGCGAGCCCGGCCTTGCCGCCGAGGGCTGGTTCAAGACCGAGCACCAAGTCTACCCCTATGGCAGCCACGTCGCCGTGGTGAAGGTCGATGCCGAGACCGGCCGCGTCGTCGTCGAACGCTACTGCATCGCCTATGACATCGGCCGCGCCATCAATCCGGCGCTGGTGTGCGGCCAGATCGTCGGCGGCTACGCCCAAGGCTTGGGCGGCGCGCTGTTCGAGGAATTCAGCTACAGCGAACGCGGCGACCCCTTGGCGGCGACTTTTGCCGATTATCTCTTGCCGGCGCTGCACGAAGTGCCCGCTCCGGACGTTTTGTTGCGCGAGGATTACACGTCGCCGCTCAATCCACTCGGGATTAAAGGCGCCGGCGAAAGCGGCATCACCGCGGTCGGCGCGACGATCGCCTCGGCCATCGACGACGCGATCGGTATGCCCGGCGCGGTGCGGCAATTGCCGATCACGCCGCAGCGGCTGCGGCGGTTGTTGAGTAGGCAGTAAAAACAGCGTCCGCTCGTCCCCGCGAAAGCGGGGACCCAGTGTTTGATAAGACTTCGTTTTGCATTTCCTGGATTCCCGCCTGCGCGGGAATGAGCGGAATTGGCGCGGCTACTTTCAATCGAGCCGTACGCCGATTGCTTTCACCAGCGGGGTCCAGCGCGCAAGCTCGGTGCGCATAAACTCGTCGAATTGCGCTGTCGTCCAATCCGGCACCGGAGTCACTGCCGCATCGACCAGCGATTGGCGGTAAGGCGCATCCGCCATGGCGCGATGATTGGCTTCGTCGATCTGAGCGATGATCGGCTTTGGCGTTCCCGCCGGAGCAAACAAAGCCAGCACTTGTTGCGAGAACAGGCCCGGTATGCCGGATTCAACTGCGGTCGGTATTTCCGGCGCAACCGGAATTCGCGTCGGATTGGTGATCGCCACCAGGCGGAGCTTGCCGGTGCGGTGAAATTCAAGGACCTGATTGGTCATCGCCGGGATGATCATCGGGATCTGGCCGCCGATGGCGTCGGCAATGGCGGGGCCGGCGCCGCGATACGGCACGTGCGGCAGATCGGTGATGCCGGCCAATGATTTCAATAGTTCGCCGCTGAGATGGTTCATGGTGCCGGTGCCGGCCGAGCCGTAGGCCATCTTGCCGGGATGGGCTTTGACGTAATCGACCAGCTCACCAAGCGAGTGCACCGGCACCGCCGGATTGACCGCGATGGAAAAGCAGGTGATCGCCACCATCGACACCGGGGTCAATTCCTTCATCGGATCGACCAACGGGTGTTCGCGCAAGATCATCTCGGTGAGATGGATTGACGACGCGCCGAGAAAAATCGTGTAGCCGTCGGCCGGCGCGTGCGCGACCAGCTGCGCCGCCAGCGATCCGCCGGCGCCGGGCTGATTGTCGACAAAAACCGAACCGAGGCTCGCTTTCACCTTGTCGGCCCAAGGCCGGCCGACAATGTCGAAAACGCCGCCGGGCGGAAACGGCAGCACCAGCCGGATCGGCCGATCCGGATAGAGTGCCGCCGCGGCCGAATGCGCGCCGCCCGCGAGCGCAGCGGCACCGGCCGCAACGGCAAAGAATTCCCGGCGTCCCAATGTCATGACCATTACCCCCATGCCGACTAGCGTCGGCCCCTGCGGCGCGCCCTTAATTCACCTTCGCGCCTGAAAACTTGACGACCTTCGCCCATTTTGCCGTCTCGTCGGCAATGAAGGTCTTGAATTGCGCCGACGCCATCGGCTCAGTGTCGCCGCCGAGATCGTTCATCCGCGCTTTGATTTGCGGGTCGGCTAATCCTGCGACGATACTGGTGCTGAGCTTGTCGATGATTGCCGCGGGCGTGCTGGTAGGCGTACCGATTCCGTTCCAGGCCGACGCCTCGAAACCCGGCAGCGTTTCGGCGATGGGTGGGACTTCCGGCAGCACGTCAGTAGGTTTGGCAACCGTTACCGCCAACGGCCGGACCTTGCCGGCCCGGATGAATCCGATCGCGGTGGAAACTGTGATGATGAAGGCCTGGACCTGGCCGGAGAACAGATCGGGCCACACCGCGGCCGGACCGCGATAAGCGATGTGCACGAGATCGACGCCAGCCATCAACTTCAACAGCTCAATACCGACATGCATCGGCGTGCCGATGCCAGGCGAGGCGATGTTGACCTTCCCCGGATTGGCTTTGGCATAGGCGATGAACTCGCCAAACGTCGTTGCCGGAACCGATTGATTGACCATCAGCACCATCGGTAGCCGAACCACGCCGGCGATCGGCGCGATATCGCGGATGAAATCGAAATCGAGTTTCTCGTAGAGCGTCGCATTGATGGCATTGGTGGTCACGACGGTCAGCAGTGTGTAGCCATCCGGCGCGGCACTCACCACCGCTTGGGTGGCAATATTGCCGCCAGCGCCGGTTCGGCTTTCCACGAAGAAAGGTTGGCCGAGATGCTCCGATAGCCATTGCCCGATCAGGCGCGCGACCAAATTTGGCGTGCTGCCGCCGCCTAAGCCTTCAATGATGCGCACCGGCCGGGTCGGATAATCCTGCGCGTGAGCGATGCGCCTGGTGGGCGCCGCGGCTACGGCCGCGCCCGCCAAGCGCAATAATTGTCGACGTTGCAGCGGCATTTCCGTCCCGCGTTTTGCGGCGCGGCTCGCTCATCGATTGACCGCCGGCCGACGGCAATAGCCTAACGTGGCCGGAGCGGCGCGAAAAGCACCGTCGGACACGCGAGCTGTCGCTGTTTCGGTCTTAGCCGCCGCTATAGCCGCCGATGATCGGCAGGATCTCGCCGGTGATGTAGCTCGAACAGCTTGGGGCTGCGAGAAACACGAAGGCCGGCGCGATTTCCTCGGGCTGCGCTGGGCGCTTCATTGGCGTGTCGCTGCCAAATTTGGCGACCGCTTCCGGCGGCTTGTCGGCGGCATTGAGCGGGGTCCAGACCGGACCCGGCGCGACCACGTTGACACGGATGCCGCGGTCGACAAGGTGCGTCGCCAGCGAGCGGGCGAAGGCGTGAATGCCGCCTTTGGTCATCGAATAATCGAGCAGATCCTTGTTGCCGAGCATTCCGGTGACCGAGCCGGTCATCACGATCGCGCCGCCGCGCTTCATGCGCGGCACTGCGGCCTTGGCCATGTGGAAGTAGCCATAGAGATTGGTCTTCATGGTGCGATCGAACTGCTCTTCCCTCAGCTGATCTAACGTGGCGTGCTGCTGGAACGCGGCATTGTTGACCAGCAAATCAAGCTTGCCAAACGCCTTGATGGTTTGTTTGACCGCGTCCTCGCAAAATTTCGCATCGGCAACGTCGCCGGAAATGGTGATGCAGCGCCGGCCTTCGCCTTCTACGGCGCGCTTGGTCTCTTCGGCATCCTCATGCTCGTCGAGATAGACGATCGCTACATTGGCGCCTTCGCGCGCAAAGAGCACGGCAACGGCGCGGCCGATACCGGAATCGCCGCCGGTGATGATCGCGGCGCAATTTTTCAATTTCTCCGATCCCAAATAAGCCGGCGCCTCGAACATCGGCCGCACCTTCAGATCGGCTTCCCTGCCCGGCTTGGTGAGATGCTGCGGCGGAAACTTGGATGGATATTGGCGCTGGCCGGCCTGCATCGCATCTTCGGATTTTTGCTTCTTCTTGCCCGCTTCCAGCGGTCGACACTGGCTTGAATGGAGCGGCCGCGCGCGGCGGCCTCCTTGGCTTTGGTGCCGAACGATGCTTTGGCAGCCGAACGTTTGTTCATGGCTGAATCCCGAAGTGGTAGACGGCTAAAGCGCCCTGCCCCGCAAGGTTCCTTGCGCGGAGGGGGTGGTCGCACTTACCTCGCAGAACGAAACACCCGGGGAGGCCGCAGTGTTTTCCTAGGATGCCCGCTTGCGCGGCACCTTCTTGCCCTTCTTGCGCGCTTTCGACAGGCCGATAGCAATCGCCTGCTTGCGGCTTTTCACCCTGCCGCCACGGCCGCCTCTGCCGCTTCGCGCTGTGCCCCGCTTATAGCGATGCATCTCCCGCTTCACGTCGCTTCCCGCGCCGCGGGAATATCGGCGTTTTCTTCGCATAGCCATTGATGCTCCTCCTTGTTGTTCTTCCCGCAACGACAACTGCTGCATGTGCAATAGGTTGCATTCGCTTACCAACCAAAGAGGACGCCGTCGCTACCCTTGCCGCGACCCGCGTCGGAACTGCGCCGGTAGCGGCCGGTTATTCAAAAGACTTTCGCATGCAGCGACTTCCAAAATTTCAGAAGTGAACCCGCTGCGTCATTCAATTGCTTTTATTCGAGACGCGAATGTTCGATTGGTTGAAGACGGGAAAGACCACGCAGCCGCGCAAGGGCATGCCGTCGCCCGAGCTTGAAGAGGCAGAGTTCAAGAGCCGCTTCCTTTCACAATTTGCCGATCCGCTTGCCGCCGAACTCGTACGCGTGAGCGGCGCCGCGTGGGACGCCTATATCAATTCGCGAAAGGCGCCGCGCACCCGCAAGGCCGGCGCAGGTTATGCCGACCCCGACTACGAGCTTGCACTCGACTGGATCGCGGCCTCCGCGGCGGTGAAGGATGCGGCGCGCCGGCACGAGGACGCGGCCTCGCCTACGCGAATCTTGTTGATCAACGGCTCGTCACGTTCCGAGCACACCTGCCCGGGCGAAATGTCGAAGAGCTTCAGACTCACGCAGATCGCGCAGGAAGTATTTGCCAAGCACAATGGCGCGGTCGATTTTCTCGACCTGTCGCGGCTCACGTCCGAGTATGGCCGCCACATTCATCCCTGCAAAGCCTGCTTCTCGACAGCATCGGCGCTATGTCATTGGCCGTGCTCTTGCTATCCGAACTATGCGCTCGGGCAGACACACGACTGGATGAACGAGATCTATCCGCTGTGGGTGGCAGCGCATGGCATCATGATTGTGACCCCCGTGAACTGGTATCAACCGTCTTCCTCGCTCAAATTGATGATGGATCGACTGGTTTGCGCCGACGGCGGCAATCCCGATCCAACGCGCACGCACGGCAAGGACGCGCAGAAAGCCAAAGAGATCGAGCTCGCGGGCTGGGATTATCCGCGGCATCTCGCCGGCCAATTGTTTGCCGTGGTCGCGCATGGCGACACGGAAGGCGCCGAGCACGCCGGCCGCACGCTCTACGATTGGCTGTCGTCGATGGATCTTGAACCGGCCGGACACGGCGCGGAACTCGACCGCTATATCGGCTATTGGAAACCGTACGCCACGAGTCACGCCGAGCTCGATGCCGATACTGCAATTCAAGACGAAGTCCGATACGCGGCGCGCACGCTGATCGAGGCGGTCAAGGCCAAGCGCGCCGGAAAGCTCGTGGCACCGGCTCCTGAGCGAGCACCCCGGGAAAAGTGACTACGCATAGAGGAAGAGTGCGTGGCGAGCGGCGATAGAATCTATTCGCCGCTCGCAATGCTCGTTAACACACGATCGTCAATTATAGTTCGGCTCTACATCGAGCCGCGCCACCCAGCCTTCGAGCCCGGGTTTAGCCGCCGGGTAGCGCTGCAGGACGAGCGGATCGTGGCCGGGCACGACATGCCGCGGCGATGTCGCCAGGCGCTTTAAGGTCCCATAGCCTTCCACTACTTCCTCGATATTGTAAGTGACCGGAAATACGCGCCCGCCGTCGATATGGGCATAGAGATGCGTCGCATCGGCCGCCAGCACCACACGGCCGCGGCGCGTCTTCACCCGGACGCATTGCAGTCCTTTGGAATGGCCGCCGATGTGATGCACGGTAACGCCGGGAGCGATTTCACCGGTGCCGTCGTGAAAGCTGGCGCGACCTGAGAAAACCTTGCGTACCATGGCGATCACGTCTTCGACTTCGAACGGCGCCCGCAGCGCTTGATGGCACATGCAGCGGCCGGTGGCGTAGGCCATCTCGCGATCCTGCAAGTGATAGCGAGCCTGCGGAAACAGCTCGTAGTTGCCGCAATGATCGTAATGCATGTGGCTGATGATGACGGTCTTGATCGAGTTGGCGTCGATGCCGAGCGCCGCGAGTCCATCGCGCACCGGCTTGATCATTTCGCGCTGGCGTTTTTTGCCCATGGCTTCGTCGAAGCCGGTGTCGACTACGATCGCACCAGACGGCCCGACGATCGCCCAGACGAAGAAATCGAGCGGCTGCAAGATATCGTGCGGGTCGCCATCGATGAAATTCGCCGGCGAACGGCGCGAATGATGACCGTAGCGGATGGCGTAAACTTCGTGAATGTCGTCGGACATGGTTCATCCCCTTTTCGATCCTAGCGTAGCACTCAAAACGTGGATGTTCACAACACGCCTTCGCTCGCATGGCGAGCTTCGGTGGCTATAGGTCCGCCGAAGCGCATGAGCGCGGAGGCGGACAATTGGGGCATGACGCATGCGATTCCCGCGGCCACAAAAATAAAAACCCCGGCGCAATCGCCGGGGTTTTTTACGCAGACGCAACGACTACTGAACGCGGACGCTACACACGCAACTGAAAACGTCGGCGCTCGCTTGCGATTACAGTTGTCCGTATTTGCGGAGCACGGCGCGACACTCGTTGCCGACGCGCCAGCTGTGAGCGGCAAGCGTCGCCCCGCAGCGCAACAGGTTGGTCCAAGTCATGCCGCCCGTATGATCGCACATCCGTGCGGCGGCCGGCTTGCATGGCGCGAGCTCGGCAAGATCGATGGCCTGCGCGGCAGTGCCGGAAAGCGCGACCAACGGCCCGATCAACAGGCACGCGAATACCACTGGCTTCATCCTCAATCGTCCCTCGCCGTTTTGGGGTGCTTTTGTGACTGGAATACTAGCAATTTTGTGCGACGCACAAACATAGATTAATGTTTTGAAATTGCAATGTAATTAGCTAAACACCCGTATGAATTTTGGCAGCCTTGCCGCGTTTATGCCGCAATTGGTGGCGATCCCCGCCGCCCACTCCCGCGTAAGGGGGGTCCAGTTTTGTTCCTGGGTCCCGCTTTCGCGGGGACGAGCGGATATAGTCAACTTGACGGAAGCTAATTTGCCCTACCGGCACACGCCCTGCGCACGGGCGTTGCTCAGCGCGGCTGACGCAATCAGCCAATCGGGCATCCCGATTGCAATTTTGGTCCAGCCAACGCCCCAGGGCGTGCCGGCGCTGTCCCACCAGATCCGGCACCAGCCGTCCTCAAAGCGCACCACCGCGTAATCGGCGCGCGCCGGGGAGCCAGCGAACGCGATTGTCAACACAGCCAGAGCAAAGGCCAATCGTTTCATCGCCGATCTCCGCTCGCAGCACCTGATGGTCAGGCAGCCACCGCCAGATTACCGAAGCGTTTGAGATTCTCTTTCTGCTTCTCATTGCGGGGCGGCAGCTTGAACAACCGCGCTGCGGTGCCGCCGAGAATGTTGTGCTTGCCCTTTTCCGACAGGAACGGCAGGTCCCAGATCGTCGACGGCAGGTCGAAATCCCAGTGCGGATAATCCGACGAATAGAGCAGCTGCGTCTCCGCATTCATCATGCGGAACGTGCATTCCATTGCCTCGTAATACTGAATCTCCATCGGCTGCGACGAGTAATACATGTCGCGCATGTAGTCGGACGGCTTCTTTTTCAGAAGCGGCGCTTCCGATGGCCGAAGCATGTATTCATGATCGAGCCGCTGCATCAGGAACGGCACCCAGGCGATACCGGATTCGATCCAGATTACCGGCAGTTTGGGGAAGCGCTCGCCCATGCCGTTGATCACCCAGTTCGTGCACTGCAGGATGTTGTACCAGGTAAAGCCGAGCGCGTGCGCGGAAAGGAAGCGGTTGCAGCTCTTGTAGATCGGCTCGCCCCAGTTCGGACCGGAATGGAACGACAGCACCAGGCCGCGCTCCTCCAGCGCCCGGTAAAGTTTCATATAGGCGTTGTCGTAGACCGCCATGTGCGAGCGGACCGTTGTGACCATGAAGCCGCCGACATGCTTGCGATCGCCGAACGTCTCGACGTGGCGGAGCGCCGCTTCCGGGTCGGAGAACGGCAGGCACAGCATCGAATAGAAGCGGCCGCCGGACTCGGGCAGGACTTTTTCGGTGAGCCAGCGGTTATAGGCCCAGCACAGCTCGACTTCCATTTCCTTTTGCGGATGCATGCCGATATTGAGCATGCCGGTCGGAAACAGGCAGGAATAATCGACGCTCATCGCGTCCATCCAGCGATGGCCGAGCTGCACGTCGCGCAGCGAGCCCTGCTCGGTCTTTTCCGTCGAACGCATCGCGTAGCGCGTGACGCGCCCGCCCATGTCCTGATAGCCGATCTGGACCGGCGCCACGTTCGAACGGTTGCGGTTGCGGCCAGCAATGGTGAGCTGGCGAAATACATCGTTTTCCATATACGGCAGGAATTCGTCGTAGTTCTCGTTCTCGTAATGATGCGCGTCGACATCGACGATGAGAACGTCGTCGAAACTGCGCGCATGCGCCTGTTTGCGCGCGTGCGCCAGGAGCCGGCTGGTGTTGAGTTCCTCGACGGTGACGCGGCGACCGCGATCGGCAAGCAGATCCATGGAATGTCTCCTGGCGTTTCCCCCACCCTTCCCTCCCCGGCTCGCGGGCGAGGGTTAGGGAGGGGGTATTTGTTCATCGTCCTGTCCAACTCTGCCACATGCCGAGCTCGAAAACCGCGAGATCGGCGGCGCGCAGTAACCCGCTTGCCGTCAGCATCACGTCGGTGGCGGAAATCGAATGTCTCGGTACCGGCGTGAATTGCTCGCCGGCCTCGGAGCGCGCGCTGTAGACCCGGCAGGCGGCGGCGATCAGCGCTTGCAGCGCCTCGGCGCTGACAAGATCGAGCTTGCCGTCGGCGATGCTGCGCTCGAGCGCGGCGGCGAGCCGCTTGGCGTCCACCGAAGCGCCGTTGCCGACCGGCTTAGCCGGCACCGCGACGGCTTCGCGGCGCGGCGCCGTCTTGCTGGCGCGCTTGCCATTTGCCCGTTGGGCCGCCGGCTTCGGCGCGCGCTTAGGCGACGACATAAAGGTCTTCTCCCTTTTGCACGGTCTTGTATTTCTTCAGCTTGAGCTTGCGATTGGCGACGCACTCGCCGGTCTTCATGTCGTATTCCATGCCGTGCCACGGGCAGACGAAGTGCATCTCGTTTTCGGAGAAATAGAGCCCCATCGAGGTCTTGTCGGGCCGCAGCCGCTCCTCGACCTTGGCGATGGTCAGGCCCTCGCAAGCCGGGCCGCCCTGATGCAGGCAGAAATTGCTGTAAGCGAAGAATTCGCCGTCATGCCGGAACACGCCGATCTCATTGTCGCCGACAAAGACAATGCGGCGGTCGCCATCCTTGAAATCGGAAAGTTTTGCGACGAATTTTTCGGCCATAAGCGTCACACCTTGGGTTTCATCCTGCGCGCCTGATTGGCTTCAGGCTGTTGGTTGTTATGGCTTTTTGGTATGCCCCGACCGTTCTCGGTCAAACCAGGGCCGCAGCATGTTTTTAGCACACAGCAACAACGCGCGCGACGGGCTTAAGGCTATGCCAGCTATGCCGTTGGGCCGACACACCGGAGCGGGGATGAGCGGGACGGCCGGGCGTCACACCATCCGGTTTTCGATCTCGCCGATCTTTTCGATCCAAAGCTTGACCACGTCGCCGGCTTTGAGGAATTCGCCGCGTCCGGCGCCGACGCCGGCGGGCGTGCCGGTGAGAATGACGTCGCCGGGGTGGAGCGTCATGCCGGCCGACAATTGCGCGATCTGCTCGGCGAGCGTGAAGATCATCTCGCTGGTGTTGGAATCCTGCTTGAGCACGCCGTTGACCCACAATTTGAGCCCGAGCTTCTGCGGATCGCCAATGTCGCTTGCCGGCACGATCCATGGACCGAGCGGACAGGAGCCGTCGAACGTCTTGTGCTTGGTCCAGTCCCATTTGAACGGCGAAGCGTCCGGCATATTGGCGCGGCGGCCGCGATCGCGCGCCGAGAGATCGTTGGCAATGGTGTAGCCGGCGACGTAGCTGAGCGCCTTGTCCTGCGGCACGTCCTTGGCGGTGCGGCCGATCACCGCCGCCAGCTCCACTTCCCAATCCATCTGCTCGCAATAGCCGGAAATTTTCACCCGCGTGCTCGGGTCGGCAATCGCGCGCGGCGCTTTGATGAAATGCCAGGCCTTGAGTCCGAGCGTGTGCGGATCGGGCGGCGGCCCGCGGCCATCGCGCGCCGCCATTTCGTTGGCGTGATCAGCATAGTTCGAGCCGGCGCAATAGATCGCGGAGGGGAAGCGCACCGGCGCGAGCAATTTGGTCTTGGCGAGCGGGCGACTTTTCGCTTTGCCACCCCGCTTGCCTGACCCTTTGCCGACGCTTGCCGCGGCCTTGCGCAATGCTGCCTCGGCGGCGCGCCAATCGGCGAGGATGCCAAGCACGCTGGCATAGGCGGCCTTCCGCGTCAGCGTCGCGGCATCGAACACCTTGTCTTCGATAACGAGCCCGGCGCGCGGCCCGTCGCTTGCTTGATAGGTCGCAAGTTTGTAGCCCGCGGATTTTGCCATGGCCTCCTCCCCTTTGAAAATTTGGACCGCGACCAAACCGCGATCAGAGTGACTTGGCAAGGGCAAGTGTGCGCCGGCGATCTCGCGATGCTCCCTCTCCCTTTGTGGGAGAAGGAGGCGAGCGCCACGCGTAAGCGTTGCGCGAGCGGGGTGAGGGGTGGATGCGAAGCGCGCCCCCTCACCCGCTTCGCTCGCTAACGCTCGGCATAGACGATGCTTCGCATCGGCGTTGTTTAACAAAAACGGCGTCCAAAAGACGCCTATGACCCTCTCCCGCCGGGGGAGAGGGAAACAGGAAGCTGGACTGCGCAGCGGCGGCCTTGTCTCGCCGCCGGCACAGTGATTGATTCACGCCAAGCGAAAATTCAAAGCGGCAGGTTGGAGAGAAACGATGATCAAGCCTCGGCGCATCGGCCACGCCACATTCGAGACGCCCGATATGGAACGGATGATCGATTATTACACCGAAGTGGTCGGTCTGGTTCTGGCCGAGCGCGAGAAGGACCGCGCCTACCTCGCGAGCAAGGTCGGGCTGCTCACCATTCAGATCAACAAGGGCGCCGCCGAGCGCTGCACCTCGCTGTCCTTCGAAGTCGCCCCGAATTCGGATTTCGGACAACTCGCACGCGAACTTGAAAAGGACGGCATCAAAAGCGAGCTGCGCAACGATTCCACGCCCGGCATCGGCCCGGTGCTGACATTTGAGGACAACAAGGGCACCACCATCGCGCTGTTCAAGGAGTGGAGCTATCTCGGCAAGCATTTGCAGCACCACGGCGTCGGCCCGCTCAAACTCGGCCACGTCGCCTTCGTGGTCGAGAACCCGCAGAAGACCGCGGAGTTTTACTCCAAGGTGCTCGGCTTTCGCGTCTCCGACTGGATCGACGATTTCTTCGTCTTCATGCGCTGCAACACCGATCACCACACCGTTAACTTCATCCGCGGCGGCACGGTCAAGCTGCACCACATGGCCTTCGAGCTGAAGGATTTCATTCACCTGCAGAATTCATGCGACCTGTTCGGGCAGAAGAAGATCCCGATCATCTGGGGACCGCTGCGCCACGGCCCCGGCCACAACATCGCTAGCTATCACCGCAATCCGGACGATCAGGTGATCGAATTGTTCTGCGAGCTCGATCAGATGAAAGACGAGGAGCTCGGCTATTTCGAGCCGCGACCCTGGCATCAGGATACGCCGCAGCGGCCGAAGACCTGGGTCGCGGGCAAGACCAATATCTGGGGCCCGCCGCCGGGTCCGGATTTCAATCGCTCGGAGAGCAATGCCGGCGTCGCGCGCAGCGGGCTCCATGCGGGCGGGCATGCTTGAGGTTACGCACCAGCAACGGTCTCTGACTACTCGAACAGAACAGGAACACTCTGCTCAACGACAAGTTGCAGGAGGTCCCCCATGTCAGGGCAGAGCAAAGAGGGTGATGAACTTTCCAAGTTGAACGTGACACAGCTTGCCCAAGCTTATGTTGGAAGCGTTCAAGCTGCTGAAGCAACCGAGCATGTCGGAAGAAAAAATCGCTTTGCGCGTCGCCGTGCAAAGATCGTCGAAGAACTCAAAGCACGAGGCGAAGCACATTCGATTTTAAAGCGATTGACGGGTCATTCCAACGAGAGGGTGCGCGAATGGGCAACGGGCAATCTTACTTGGCTTGATAAGCGAAGTACTGAACCAAGTTTAGAAAGAGGACCTTTCTGGGCGCGGATTCTGTGGCAATGCGATAACCGTCCACCACGCGCGCTAACGCGAGATGAGATCGCAGAGCGTCTGCGCCAAAGCGTCCCAGAGTTCTGCGACCACCTTATGGGTTTAGCATTACCCGCCATCGGCCTATGGCCGGTGCGGCGGACCGAGATACCGGCAGCGGCGTTTCGGCGGAACGCCGTTGGCGCCACCGGATTGGCGATGGGCACGCTGCGAACTCGAGGGTCAGTTCACTTAATTGCCGAGGCGTACTTCACGGACTACCAGATCATCCGGCAACTATTTCCGTGTTGCGTCCTGCAAGATCGCGATCATGTGGTCAATCGCGTCATCGACTGTCGATCCGACCGGAAGATCTACTTTTTGCTCAGGATCTTCCCGCCATCCATCAGGATGGCGGGAATAGCCCATGATTTGATATTTGCCGTCGCTTTCATTGATGCTCCAAGGCAACGTGCCGCGCGCAAAGGCCGACCATGATTTCACCCCCGCGTATTTGACGACGACAGGTTGGGGGTAACCGCCGGGTGGGTATCGTGGTGCGGGTGGATTGCCCCGCAATATGGCGGCCCGTAGCGCCTGGCGAACTGCGTCTGGATTCGAAAGCGCAGCTACGGCCACGGGCTCCATATCACGATATGGCCCGCCTTGAACTAGACCAGTCGTCGGCACAAACACAGTACCCTTTCGCAAATATAGATGGAAATGCATGGTCTGCCTAAAATTCTGTGATGATCAGGTCGATACCTGCTTTCCTTGCTCTTTCACGTGCTGCCTCGAAGGCCGCGCGCTGAACTTGGTTCATGCTGCCTTTAGGAACTATTACTTGTAGGACTCGTCCGGTAATCTGCGAAGTTAGAATTTCATCTCCGCCCCACTCCGTACCTGCATATTCCCGGCCTCGAGCGAATCGCTGAGCGCGCGGTTGAGCGCGTTGCCTCCGGCGATGTCGCCGACGTCATAAAAATGTTTTTTGATTTCGGCGCGGATCGCCGCTTCATCTTCGGGCTTCGCGTTGGCGATCCACTCCACAAGATCGTGCAGTTCGTCGATGTCGTCGTCGCTTGGCGGAAGCTTGACGCGATCGTCGGGCGGCTCTGGCGAAGCATCGGAGCGCTGTGTCGGGGTCTCGTTCTCTGCAACGTTCGTGTGAGATGAGTCGTCACTCGAGGTGCCCTC
>JBKPIZ010000111.1:0-3507 GCA_046730495.1 Pseudomonadota bacterium | reverse complement strand
GCGCAAGCTCAAGGTGCGCGCCAATGCCGATACGCCGGCTGACGCCCGTGCCGCCATGAAATTCGGCGCCGAGGGCATCGGCTTGTGCCGCACCGAGCACATGTTCTTCGACGAGGACCGCATCCGCGCCGTGCGCGAAATGATCCTCGCCGAGGACGAAGCGTCGCGCCGCGCCGCGCTCGCCAAGCTTTTGCCGATGCAGCGCGGCGACTTCCTCGCGCTGTTCAAGATTATGGGCGGATTGCCGGTGACGATCCGGCTGCTCGATCCGCCGCTGCACGAATTTCTGCCGCACACCGAAAAAGAAATCGCCGAAGTGGCGCAGGCTATGGGCGCCGATGCCCAGCGCTTGGCCGATCGCGCCCGCGAGCTGCACGAATTTAATCCCATGCTCGGTTTCCGCGGCTGCCGTCTGGCGATTGCCTATCCGGAAATCGCGGAAATGCAGGCGCGGGCCATTTTCGAGGCGGCCGCCGAAGCCGGCCGCCAGACCGGCAAGTCGGTCGCGCCCGAAATCATGGTGCCGCTGATCGCGAGCAAACGGGAATTCGATCTGGTCAAGGAGCGCATCGACTCAACCGCGCAAAAGGTCGCTGCCGAAACCGGCGCCAAGCTGAAATATCAGGTTGGCACCATGATCGAATTGCCGCGCGCGGCGCTCAAAGCCGACGAAATCGCCGAGACCGCCGAGTTTTTCTCGTTCGGCACCAACGATCTCACCCAGACCGCGTTCGGCATCAGCCGCGACGATGCGGCGAGCTTTCTCGGCATCTACACCGCGAAGGGTATTCTGCCGAGCGATCCATTCGTCTCGCTCGATCGCGACGGCGTCGGCGAACTGATCCGTATCGCTAGCGAACGCGGCCGCAAGGTCCGTGGCAAGCTCAAGCTCGGCATTTGCGGCGAGCACGGCGGCGATCCGGCCTCGGTGGCGTTCTGTCACGAAGTCGGGCTCGACTACGTGTCGTGCTCGCCGTTCCGTGTGCCGATCGCGCGCCTTGCCGCGGCGCAAGCAGCGCTTGGTGCGCTCACTCCCTCGGACGCATGACGTCGCGCACTCGGCCATCCTGGTTAACAAGCTATCAACAAGTTCGCGCTTCGCGAGGCAACCGAGGGGTGGGCACGCGCGCCGCGCAACTTTCATTGCCGCTCGAACTAGCGTGAAACCGCGGAAATCCGGCGGTTAACGCCTTCGCAACGTTAACCCGACAATAAATAAACCTGTCGCATTCGCGCCACTGCGGTGGCGCTTCCATAACCATGTGCGCAGGGCGCAAGGCGTGGGTTGGGCGCGTGTTGGCGTGAGGGGTGATGTCTGCGTCGCGTAACGAAGTAACGGGCGCGTGTTGTTATGCCCGCTTTTGGTTGAGCGCGCTGTGCGCCGCGTTGATGCCGACATCGATCGGCTATCAGGACCTTGCCGCGCTGATCGGGCGCGAGCATCAAGCTCCTACCCATTGGCACTTGATCATATCGCCGGTCCAGGCGGCGACATTCAGCTATTCGCGACCGATCGGCAGTGCGATCCCGCAGCCGCTCGGTTTTCAGACCGTGAATTTCGATCCGCGTTCGCTCGACGCTTTTTCTTGGAAAATCGATGAGCCCATCCATGCTCGGCCGGCGCGCCAGATCGAATATCCGACGGTCGAGCGCACGCACAAAGCCGGTCGGCTACCAGCGAGCGTGGTCGCGCCGGCCGTTTCGGAAAATGCGCCGGCAACGGTGCCCGCACCCGTTGCCCCCGCTCCCGCGACCGCGGCGCAAGTCGAACGCCCTGCGCCAGCAAGTAACAATCCAGCGAATAATGCACCGGCCACACCCGCCGTTGCGGCGATGGATGCGCACAATGAGCGCGCGGCGCTCGCTCCCGCTGCGCCTGCTGCCGATTCCGCCGCGCCTACGGTAGACACGGCCGCCGCGCCGCAAGCTTCGCCGCCGCAAGCGCAGCCTGCGCCGCCGCAAACCAAAGTGGCGACGGCCGCCGATGAAGAGGATGCCGCCTTGGCGGACAAGCCGCCGGAAATTCCGGCGCCGGGCGAAACGGAATATGGGTCCTCGCCTTCGCTCAGCGGGACGTCGTTCCTCGATGCCGATGCCGCCGACCGCAGCAACAGCGCGATCTATTTCGGCGGCGGCGTCATGGGCTCGCCAAATAAACTGCAAAGCTGGGCGCCGGGGGCGGAGCCGATTCTGGTGTCGCCGCCGGTCGAGCTTGCGGCGCAATCCGCCGACTCGAATATCAAGCTTTCTGCGCTCGAAGGCACCGACAACGATACCGGCGCCGGCGAGTCAGTCGCCGGCAAGGACGACGTGAGCCGTCTGCAGACACCGGCGCAACGGCTGGGCCTTGAGGGCAAGGCTCGCGCCAAGGCCGAGAAGTGTCTCGCCGATGCCGTTTATTTCGAAGCGCGCGGCGAAGTGCGCAAAGGCCAGGAGGCGGTGGCGCAGGTGGTGATGAACCGCGTGTTCTCCGGCTACTATCCGCATGACGTCTGTGGCGTGGTTTATCAGAACGCGCACCGGCATCTGGCCTGCCAGTTCACCTTTGCCTGCGAGGGCAAGGATCTAAGCCGCATCGACGAGCCCAATATGTGGGAGCAGGCGAAAAGCATCGCCAAGGACACGCTCGACGGCAAAATCTGGCTCGCCGAAGTCGGCCACGCCACGCATTACCACGCCTACTGGGTGCACCCGAGCTGGGTGCATGAAATGACGCGCCTCTTCAAGCTCGGCGTCCACACATTCTATCGGCCGCGCAATTGGGGCGACGGCGAGGATGAGCCGGTCTGGGGCAAGAATGCGCCGGCCGCGCCGAGCGCGAGCAACAATGATGCGCCGTCAGGCAAAGCCGATGCCGCCAAATCGGATTCTAAGGCGCCGCAAGACGCCGCCTCGCCGGCGGGCGCGCGGACGTAACTGCAAAGATCTTAGGCCGCTTTGCCGCTCATTCCCGCGAAAGCGGGAATCCAGAATAAGATTCTTGCGCTTGGTCCCCGCTTACGCGGGGACGGGCGGATCAAAACTTCTCACATCGCGATATCGAGCCCGACGTCGAGATTCCGCACCGAGTGGGTCAGCGCGCCGGAAGACAAATAATCGACGCCGGTCTCGGCGATAGCCGCCGCGCTTTCGAGCGTGATGCCGCCGGACGCTTCGATGACCAGCCGGCCCGCCACCATCTCCACCGCTTTGCGCATCGCCGCCAGATCGAAATTGTCGATCAGCACAACGTCGGCAAGCCCGACATCGAGCACCTCTTTGAGTTGCGAAAGCGAGTCGACTTCGATCTCGATTTTGACCAGATGACCGGCGGCGCCTTTGGCGCGCTCGAGCACCGGCCGAATGCCGCCGGCAACCGCGATGTGGTTGTCCTTGATCAGGATCGCATCGTCGAGGCCGAAGCGATGGTTGTAGCCGCCGCCGCAGCGCACCGCGTATTTCTCCAGCGCCCGCAAACCCGGCGTGGTCTTGCGCGTGCAGATGATGCGCGCCTTGGTATGCGCGATG
>JBKPIZ010000110.1:0-8037 GCA_046730495.1 Pseudomonadota bacterium | reverse complement strand
CTGCAGGCCGCTATTATTGTCGAACAGCCGAACCGGCAATCCGCGCCGGCCGAGAAGCCAGGCGCAAAGGAGCCCGACCGGTCCGCCGCCGGCGATCAGGATTCTGCGTTGGTCGTCGGTCATCCGCGCTGATTAGCAAATTTGGTCGACAGTTGTCGCGGGTATATCGCGTAGCAATATTCGGTTGAATGACTTGAAATGCCCATTGCATTGCGGGCACAAGGAGACCGGTTGGATTATGCAAGCTGGTAACGCGAGAATGTGGTCTCAAGCCGAACGAGGGCTGTTTGTAAAATTCACAGGCTTCTTTTTTCTTCTCGCCTGCGGAATCGGCTGGGCAGTAACAGCTGTTGCAACAAAATTCCTCGGCTATAGTGGCTACTTCACGCTGGTTGTGGCAGCGGCGTGTCTCCTCGTCAGCATGCTAGGTAGCTGGGTCATGCTTCGGGGGCTCAAGCGTCGCATGCTAAGAGGCGAGGATGTCGTCGGGAGCATCAAGGAAATTCAAGCGCGGTCTCGGGCGAATCCACTCAAAGAGCTCATTACTTACGTAGTGCATCTTCCACTGCTTTACTTTCTCTGGATGGGGATCCAAGGGAGAGTTGGTTTGGCCATTGCGGGCGCAGTGGTATGGTTCGTCGTCAGTCAGTTTATTCTCGGATTTGTGTTCAAGCGGATGTGGCGGGTCAAAAATTCCGGTTCCTTGACAGCCGATGCCGCGACAGCGCAGAACGCGCCCACATCGCCAAGAGAGATAGACACCCCACAAACATGAGCCCTGAACGAAAGCCGGTTGCATTCGGCGATCTGCGCGGTTGGATTGGCGCGCTCGATGGCGCCGGCGAATTGCAGCGCATCAATGCCGAGGTCGATTGGAATATCGAGCTTGGCACGATCGCGCGCTTGGCGCAGGGCGCCGGCACCGGGCCGGCGCTGCTGTTCGGAAATATCCGTGACTATGGCGCCAATGCCCGTTGCCGGCAGGTCTTCACCGGCGGGCTCTCCAGCGCGCGTCGCGTCGCCATGATGTTCGGCCTGCCACCCGACACACATCCACGCGCGCTGGTGCGGCTCGGCCGCACCGTGCTGTCGCAAAGCCTGCCGCCCAATGTGGTCAAAACCGGCCCGGTGAAAGAAAACATCGTCAAGGGCGGCGATATCGATCTTTACGAATTTCCGGTGCCGCAATGGAACCGAGCCGACGGCGGCCGCTACATCCTCACCTATGGCGGCGTGGTGACCAAGGATCCCGGTACCGGCGTGATGAATGTCGGCATCTATCGCGGCATGATCGGCGGCAAGGACAAGATCCCGATCCTGATGTGGCGCGCGCAACATATCGGCCACCACGTCACCGCGTGGCAGCAGGCCGGGTACAACGAAATGCCGATCGCGGTGGCGATCGGCTGGGAGCCGTCGCTCGGCTTCGTCGCCGGCTCGCCGGTGCCGAAAGGCTTATGCGAATATGACGTGATCGGCGCCATTCGTGGCGCTCCGGTCGATCTCGTCAAATGCGAGACCGTCGACCTGATGGTGCCGGCCAGCGCCGAGATCGTGATCGAAGGCTATCTCCAGCTCGATCCCTCAAACTTCTTGATGGAAGGGCCGTTCGCCGAAGTCACCGGCTATATCGCCGGCGACCGCTCGCCGAAGCCGACCATCCGCGTCACGGCCATCACCCATCGCAAGGATCCGATCCTGCGCGGCACCATCGAAGGCTCGCTGCCCGGTTGCTTCTCCGAGAACGGCATGTGCTCCTCGATCATGCGCGCGGCGACGGCGTGGAACGTGCTCGATCGCGCCGGCGTGCCCGGCATCACCGACGTGTGGTGTCCGCCGGTGCAAGCCGGCGTCAACATTTTGGTGCAGATCAAACAGAGCTATCGCGGCCAGGCTAAACAGGTCGCAAACGCGCTGTGGGGCAGTTCGGCCGGCCACGTGCGCTACAAGCACGTCACCGTGGTCGACGACGATATCGATATCCACGATTACGCTGCGGTGGACTGGGCAACAGCTTATCGCGTCAATGCCGGCGAGGATGACGTCGTCATCATGCCGGCGACCTTTGGCCTCGGCTTGGATCCATCGACGCGCAAGCGCGACCGCAACACCACGCTCTATGGCACCGGCAAATGGAATCGCATGCTGATCGATGCCACCATGAATCTCGATTACGACCCCGATCCTGAGTTCGCCGGCGCGCGTTTCCCGCCGCTGGTCTGGCCGGCGGCGGAAGACATCGCCGCGGTCAAAGCGCGCTGGAGCGAACTCGGGCTCGACAAGCCGCGGCGCAAGTGATCGCGCACGCAATGTTCGAGGGTTTCACCCGCACCGAGATCAAGACCAGCGGCGCGCGCATTGTCACCGTGCATGGCGGCAAGGGCCCGCCGCTTCTTCTCATGCACGGCAATCCGTTCAGCCATCTATCCTGGCACAAATTTGCGCCGCGGCTGGCGCAAGAATTTACGGTGGTGGCGACCGACCTGCGCGGCTACGGCGATTCCGAAAAACCGCCGGGCAGCGCCGATCATGCGAACTATTCCTTCCGCGCCATGGCGCAGGATCAGATCGAGGTCATGGCCGCGCTGGGGCACGAGCGTTTTTACGCTGCCGGGCACGATCGCGGTGCGCGCGTATTGCATCGCATGTGCCTCGATCATCCGGACAAAGTGGTGCGCGCCGCGATCCTCGACATCATTCCGCAGCATCATCTGCTCAACAACGTCACGCGCGCCTGGGGCACTTTCTCGTGGCACTGGTTCTTCATGATCCAGCCCTACGATTTTCCCGAACGCCTGATGAGCGCCGATCCGGATTATTTCATCGAAAAGAAGCTCGCCAAGACCGCGCAGGGCTTAAGCTTCTTCGATCCGCGCGCGCTTGCGGACTACAAACGCTATTTCCGCAATCCGGCGACCGTGCATGCGATGTGCGAAGATTATCGCGCCACCCACGGAGTCGATCTCGACATGGACACCAAGGATTTCGAAGCGGGGCGAAAAATAACCTGCCCGGTGCTGCTGCTATGGGGCGCGACCGGCGGCGTCGGCCGCAATCACGATGCCGAACAAATTTGGCGCCGTTACGCCAGCGACATTCGCGGCGCCAAGGCGCTGCCTTGCGGGCATTATCTGTCCGAAGAGGCGCCGGAGGAGACGTTCCGGGAGCTGCGTCAGTTTTTTACCGACGGGGAACTTGGCTAGGGCGTGTACTCGTAGACGCGGCGTTGCCCTTTCGGCGCAATAGCGGACATCGTGATTGGACCGCGTCACGTGCGGTTGTGATCCGAAGCGGACATCGGTTTATGCGCTAACGCGCTTAGCTTTGTGCGTGGAACCGCTCGTGAGTATGGGCCGTTTAGTTAGGCTGCTGCCACTGGCGACTTCGCACAATCGCATGATCAAAGACCTCTGGTACAAGAATGCTGTCATTTATTGCCTGTCAGTCGCGACCTACATGGACGCCAACGGGGATGGCGTTGGCGATTTCCAGGGGTTGATGCGGCGAATGGATTATTTACACGGGCTCGGCGTCACGGCGATTTGGCTGATGCCGTTCCAAACCTCGCCTGGACTCGACGACGGTTACGACGTTTCAGATTATTACGGCGTCAACCCGGCCTACGGCACGCTCGGCGATTTCGTTGAATTCACCCACGCGGCGGCGCAGCGCGGCATTCGCGTCATTATCGATCTCGTCGTTAATCACACTTCCAACGAACATAAATGGTTTCAGGAAGCGCGGCGCGACCCGCAGTCGAAATATCGCGATTGGTATATTTGGTCAAAGAAACGCCCGCCGAAGGCCAACAAAGGAATGGTCTTCCCAGGGGTGCAGAAATCGACCTGGAGCTACGATAGCGTAGCCCGGGAATGGTATTTTCACCGGTTTTATAAATTTCAGCCCGATCTCAATACCTTAAATCCCGCAGTGCAGTCTGAAATCCTCAAGATCATGGGGTTTTGGGTTCAACTTGGCGTCTCCGGCTTTCGCATGGACGCGGTGCCTTTCGTGATCAGCAGTAAGGGCGCTACCGTCGGCAAACCGCGTGAACATTACGATATGCTGCGCTCCTTCCGCGAATTTCTGCAATGGCGCGTCGGCGATTCGATCATCCTTGCCGAGGCGAACGTGTTGCCGCGCACCGACATGAATTATTTCGGCGCGGAGGGTGATCGAATGCACATGATGTTCAATTTTCAGGTCAATCAAAATCTGTTTTACGCCATGGCGTCGTCTGACGCGCGGCCTTTAGCCAAGGCAATGAACAAAACCAAATTCCGACCGCAGACCAGCCAATGGGGCAATTTTCTGCGCAACCATGATGAGCTCGACCTTGGGCGCTTGACCGAAAAGCAGCGGCAAACGGTGTTCGCGGCGTTCGGGCCGAACCCGCAGGATCAACTCTACGACCGTGGCATCAGAAGACGACTGGCGCCAATGCTGGGCGGCGACCGGCGTCGGATTGAACTCGCTTACAGCCTGATATTCACATTGCCGGGAACGCCCGTGCTCCGCTATGGCGACGAACTGGGGATGGGCGACGATCTTGCGCTGCCGGAGCGGACAAGCTGCCGTACTCCGATGCAGTGGTCGCGCGAGCCGCACGGCGGATTTACCAAAAACGGAAAGCCTGTCGTGCCGGTCATTGAGGACGGTCCGTACAGCTATCAACACGTCAATGCCGCCGATCAGCGCCGCGATCCACACTCAATGTTGAACTGGACCGAACGCATTATTCGTATGCGCAAGGAGGTGCCTGAAATCGGCTGGGGTGATTTCAAAGTATTGGACCTCGGCGACAAATCGGTTTTTGCCGTACGCTACGACTGGCGGAATAATTCGGTTTTAACGCTGCACAACCTCGCGCCGGAGCCGCGCGAGGTGGAATTTGCGACGGGTCTGGGTGAGGACGACGGCGATACGCTGATTAGTTTGTTGTCAAAGGATCACAGCAACAGGCTGCCGAACGGCAAACACCGGGTCTGTCTGGAGGCGTATGGCTACCGCTGGTATCGCGTCGGCGGGCTCGATTACCTGCTGAAACGCCGGGAATTTTGAGACGTCAGCCTATGGCGTTTCATTAGCCACAGCAAAAATAATTCCTTCATTAGCTCGCAGTCGAGCGGTGGTCATTACGCCGGCGCGATCCATAAATGTCGATAGCAACGCCCTTGCGCCGCTCACCTCGGGTACATCTATAGGAGCGTCCTCGTCCCCGAAATTGAGCGCAATCACGAGCTTCTCGCCGCCGCAAGATCGCTCGAAACACAGGACATCGTTCTCGACCGCGAGGACGCGCATGGCACCAATGCTCAATGCGCGATGCTGCCGTCGCAGCTCGATCAAGCGGTGATAGAGGCAAAGTAGTGAACGCGGGTTGCGCTTGAGCACGGCAACATTGTTGTGACGAGAATCTTCATCGAGTGGCAGCCACGGCGTCGCGGTTGTGAAGCCCGCGCCTTCAGACTCATCCCACTGCAATGGCGTCCGCCAGGGATCGCGGCCAACGCCAAGTCCCGGTTCATTTTTTTCCCAGGGATCCTGCACCAGATTTTGCGGAATCGGGACCCGCGCCAAGCCAATCTCGTCGCCGTAATACATGGTGGGAGTACCGCGCAGCGCGAGTAACAGCATTGCGGCTGTCCGCGCGTGGCGGGCACCAACTCTTGCGGCAATTCGGGGCTGATCGTGATTGCCTAAGACCCAATTGGGCCAACCATCAGGCGGCAGCGCCGCTTCGTAATCCGCGATCAAACCGCCAATTTCCTTCGCGTTCCACGCGGCATGAATAAGCGCGAAGTTGAATGGCAGCTGAACGCCTTCGAGATTTTTGCCGTAGTACGAAGCAAGCCGGTTGAACGGCAGATAGATTTCGCCGATCAGGACCCGGTCGCGGTAGGAATCAAGAACCGAGCGCGTCTCTGCGACCACGTCGTGGATTTCCGGTTGGTCGGCATTGTAAAGCGACAAATAACGATCAATGGCAGGCTGGTTTGCGCGATAATTGGGATTTGGCGGATTGTCGCGAAACATGGCGTCTTTGATCAAAAGCCAAAGCACATCGACACGAAAACCATCGACGCCGCGATCGAGCCAAAACCGCAGCACATTGAACATGGCAGCGCGAACGTCCGGGTTGCGCCAATTCAGGTCGGGTTGATGGGTAAGAAAGCTGTGCAAATAATACTGATTGGTGCGAGCGTCGAACGTCCACGCCGGACCGCCGAACTGTGAAATCCAATTGTTGGGAGGCCCGCCGTCTGGCTTTCCGTCGTGCCAAATGTACCAATCTCTTTTCGCGTTGCCTTGTGATGACCGGCTCTCCATGAACCAAGGATGGTGGTCAGACGTATGATTGGGAACAAAATCGAGAATGACTTTAACGCTGCGCTGATGCGCTTCGTGTAAAAGGGCGTCGAAATCGGCGAGCGTGCCGAACACCGGATCAATGTTACAGTAGTCCGTGATGTCGTAGCCGAAATCCGCCATCGGCGAAGGATAGATCGGTGAGATCCAGATGGCATCGATTCCCAGCCACGTCAAATAATCCAGCCGCCGCCGCATGCCATTGAGGTCGCCGACACCATCGCCGTTGCTGTCCTGGAAAGACCGCGGATAAATTTGATAGATAATTCCGCGTTTCCACCATGCCGTATCAATCAATGTGTTAGTTCTTTCAACATGGCGCGTCTAAGCCGCGCCACGCGCCGACCCGTTGAGTGGGTGACGAACCTCAACTCGCCACTGGCGTCGGCGCCTCGAGGAAATTCTTTGCCGCGTACCATAGCAGCTCTCTCGATTCTTGCTGAACCCCTGGCTGTGCGCGGTGTTCGGCAAAATCACATATTGACGGTCCCCGTTCGGCAGCTTGCGGAAAAACTCAAGCAGATCGTCGTCGGTGGAATTGCCGTCCCATTCGCCCCGCGTCATCAGGACGGGCGAGAGCACTTTGGCCGGATCGACCAGCGGCAGGTTCACCGCCATGTCGACATAGGTACCGCTCGGCACGGTATCGCCATAGGGCATTTCAGCGGCGACGAGCGCGTCCGCCATAGCCGCATCGTAGAGATTTGGGTGGCCGTCGCGGGTGAAGATCGAGCGGATCATGGCGGCGTCACGCTTGCGCTTCGGATTGGCGCGCAGCTCATCGATACGGGCTCGACGCCGGTCGATTTCCGCCGCGCCTTCGCCTTTATAGGTGAAGGCGGTCAGGATCAGTCGATCGACTCGCTCCGGCGCCTTTTTGCGCAAAAGCGCCAGCTCGGATGGCGCCCGAAGATTCGCCGAACATGTGAGCTTTGGTACGGCCGGTTTCGCGTTGAATGACCTCGAGCCCTGCGGCGAGATCTTCGACGCCACTGGCGATGTCCGAATTGCTCGATGTCTGCGAGGAGCGACCGTAATTTTCATGATCCATGGTCCACACGTCAAACCCGGAACGCGCGAACACATTCATCATCGAATATTCGCTTCCGGACACGCTGAGATCGAAGCTCGACTGCGCTGACAGCGAAGAGCCGTGAACCAGGAACAGCACCGGAAGCGGCTTGTCGGGCCCGCCTCCCAAATTGCCGGGCCGCTTGCGATACATGGCGAGCTTCACGCCGCCCTTGTCGGCCCAGTAGCCTTGGCTCCAAACATCGCCGCCAGGGCCAGCTTTGGCCTCGGCAGGTTCGAGGCCGGGACCAAATCCGGTGCCAATGGCCGCTCCTAGCCCGAAACCGGTCCGGGTGAGCAATGTTCGTCGGGCAATTTGGCGGCTGATCATTTTTGTCTCGCGATTAACCGATAGGCAATTTGCCGCCGCGCTGCAGCACGATCGAAACCGGCCATGGCATGCCGACGGCATCCCGGCGGCATTTCGGCGCGCAAGCTTAGCCCATTTGCCGGTCTCGCGTCCTCCGCCACCATTTGCTAGTGGGAGCGCGACGACGCGATCGATTGCGAAGTTCGTAACCGTTCATGCATAAACTCCCAAAACGGCGCCGCGCCGGCACATAGCCGGCACATATATGTGATGGCGTAGTCCGGGAA
>JBKPIZ010000109.1:0-5723 GCA_046730495.1 Pseudomonadota bacterium | reverse complement strand
GCCGTTGAGCGCGGTGAAAGTCTGGCCTTCGAGTTCGAATTCGACGGTGAGTACCGAGCCGGCCGCCTTGCCATGGATGTCGCGCCCGGCTTCGGTGTAGCGGCTGATCTTATTGATGCGCGAATTCTCAAAGATCGCGGTATAGAAATTCGCCGCTTGCTCGGCTTGTGTATCGAACCACAGACATGGCGTGATCTTCTGTTTGCCGATCGGTATCAGGGCCTCCGCTACAGCGCGTGATGAGCACTATTTGTGGCTGGCGAGATAGGCATCCAGCCGTTCGAACGAGCCGCCCCAACCGCCGCGCATGCCCTCATGGGCTGCGTCGAACGTGCCCTGCTCTTGCGGGGTCGCATCGAGCGGCGACCAGCGCAGCGTGAGCGAGGTCTTATCGCCCGGCGCGTCTTCCAACGTCACCGTCGTCAACAGCCGCAGCGGCCAGGTCGGACTGAGCGGATGCCGCGTCAGACCGCCAGCTTCATCCGAGAACGAATGTTCCCAGACCAGGCGTCGCGGCGGCGCGATCTCGCGATAGACGAATTTAGCCCACATGACTTTGCCGTCAGGACCCCGCATCGCGCCGTGATAGGCGCCGCCGACGCGCAGATCCATTTTGGCGGCGACGACGACCGAGCCCTTCGGCCCAAACCATTCCTTCATGCGCTCCGGCTCGGTGAAGCATTTCCACAACAGTTCGGGCGGCGCGTCGAACACGCGGGTGATGACAAAATCGCCCGTTTTGGCTTGGGTCAGCATGATCGTCCCCTCGATGAATCGCCGCCGCTCAGTGTTGCGGAACAAGCACCATCCAGTTCACGCCGAATTTGTCGGCGACCATGCCGAAACGCCGCGAGAAGAAGGTTTTGCCGAGCGGCATCCGCACTTCCCCGCCCTGAGCGAGCGCCGAGAACTTCTTATCGGCGTCGGCTTCATCCTTGGCCGCGATCGACAACGCGAAGCCTTCGAATTTCGGGTTGCCGGTATTGCGGCCGTCCGACGACATGATCATCGTATCGCCGACCTCAAATTGTGCGTGCATGATTTTCTCGGCGTTTTCCGGGGTACACATGCTTTTGTCGGGACTGTCCTTCCAGCGCATCACCATTTTCACATCGGCGCCTATCGCTTTTTTGTAGAAGTTGAGTGCTTCGTCGCAGCGGCCATCGAAGAACAGATACGGTTGAACCTGCATGACGATCTCCTGTTACCGGTTTGCGGGAGTTCAGATGGATAGGAAACGGAACGCGCTCTCGCGCACGGGAGCGTCGAGACACTGCGCGCCGGATTGCCGAACCTTACCGATCCAAAGACGGCGGACATATGGCGCTCGGGTCTTGGCGATCAAACAACGTTGGCTGCGACAAAATCCGCAAGCCGCGCCATGCATTGTTCGAGACCTTTGTCGGCGCCGTATTCCTTGATGACGCGATCGTGTTCCGCCGCCGACGGGAACTCGCCGCGCCAGGTGATGCGCGTGCGGCCGCCGAGATCCTCGAAAATCACCGCTTGGCGGAACTGCACCGGTTCCACGTCATCGCCACCGCCGTGGCGATAGACGATGCGTTGCGGCGGCACGATCTCTTCGAAGGTGATCCGGTTCTGATAGTCGCGGCCGTCCGGGCCGTGCATGACAAAACGCCAAACGCCGCCGGGCCGGAAGTCGAAACTGGACGTGGTCGTGGTGAAGCCGAACGGCCCCCACCATTGCGCCAGGTGCTTCGGGTCGGTCCAGGCGGAGAAGACCAGCGCGCGCGGCGCATCGAATTCGCGCGTGCCGATGATCGATCGCGGATCGCGGTCAAGATCGACGCGGCTTATTGCGGCGATCTTTTCTGTTCTTCGCGCTTGGCTGGTCATTGCCACGCTCCTCAATACGCTTCTCGTCGCGGTCTTTCGCTTGCAGCTTTTGCAGATAGGCATCCAAGCGGTCGAAGCTCTCGTCGAAAAAACGTCGGTAGTGGTTGAGCCAGTCGTCGATGTCCTTGAGCGCGCGCGGCTCGATGCGGCACGGCCGCCATTGCGCCTCGCGCCCGCGCGCGATCAGTCCAGCGCGCTCCAGCACTTTGAGATGCTTGGAAACCGCCGGAAGGCTCATGGCGAACGGCTTGGCGAGCTCGGTCACCGAGGTTTTGCCCAAGGCAAGCCGAGCCAGGATCGCCCGGCGGGTCGGGTCGGAAAGGGCAGCGAAGGCGGTATCGAGCGACAATTTAGCTATCCGGTTAAATAACTGATCAGTTAAATACAGCAACTGCGCCCTTCGGTCAAGCGCGGCAAACAAGCGGGTGCTGGCGCTGCGCTTCCGGCCGCCGTCGCCTAGAATTCCGCATGGCTTTCATCCGCCTCTATCTGCGCGTGCTCGGGCTGTTGCGCGCGCAAGCCAAGCTCGCGATCACGCTGGCGCTCGCCAATATCGCGCTTGCCAGCGCGCAATTTGTCGAGCCGGTGCTGCTCGGTCGCATCGTCGATGCGCTCTCGGGAACCTTGCCGGCCGGGCTCGGACCCGCCGCGCGCGCGCTGGCGCCGCTGATTGGCGCCTGGGCCGGCTTCGGCCTATTCATCATTATTGCCGGCACGCTGGTCGCCTGGTTTGCCGACCGGCTCGCGCACCGTCGCCGCAACATGGTCTTGGCGGATTATTTCGAGCACGTGCTGCAATTGCCGCTCGCCTACCATTCCGGCGCGCATTCCGGGCGGCAGATCAAAGTCATGCTGACCGGCACCGACACTTTGTGGTGGCTCTGGGTGTCGTTCTTTCGCGAGCATTTCGCCGCGTTTATCTTCATCGCGCTCTTGCTGCCGGCCTCGCTTGCGCTGAACTGGCGGCTCGCTTTGCCGCTGATTGCGCTGTGCATCGGCTTTGTCGCGCTCACGATGGTGGTGATGCATCGCGCCTTCGCGCTGCAGAGCGCGGTCGAGCGCCACTATTCGGATCTTGCCGAGACTGCCGCCGACGCGCTCGGCAATGTCGCGCTAGTGCAGAGCTACGCCCGCGTCGAGCTCGAAGTGTCCGGGTTGCGGGGCATGGTCGCGTCACTCCTTCGCGCGCAGATGCCGGTGCTGTCGTGGTGGGCGGTTGCGGCGGTGCTCACCCGCGCCGGCACCACGCTCACTTTGCTCGTGATCCTGTTGCTCGGCACGTATTTGAAACTGGTCGGACTTGCTTCCGTCGGCCAGATCGTCAGCTTCATGAGCATCGCGGCGCTCTTGATTTCCCGCCTGGAACAAGTCGTCGGCTTCTCCAACCGCCTGTTTCTCGACGCGCCGAAGCTCGCCGACTTCTTCGGCGTGCTCGACACCGTGCCTGCCGTGCGCGACCGGCCCGGTGCGATCGATCCTGGCCGCGTGCGCGGCCTGGTCGCATTCAAAGAGGTATCGTTTTCCTATGACGGCAAGCGCCCCGCCGTGGCGGATTTAAGTTTCACGGCGGCGCCGGGGGAGCGCATTGCGCTGGTCGGCCCGACCGGGAGCGGCAAATCGACCGCGCTGGCTTTGTTGCATCGCGCCTTTGATCCGCAATCGGGCGCAATTTCGATCGACGGCACCGACATTCGCGATTTCACGCTGGTCGGGCTGCGGCACAATATCGGCGTCGTGTTCCAGGAAACGCTGTTGTTCAACCGTTCGATTGCCGAGAACCTGCGTGTCGGCAAGCCCGACGCCACCGAGCCGGGATTGCGCGAGGCCGCCACGCGGGCGCAGGCGCTCGATTTCATCGACGCCAAACCCGATGGCCTCCACGCGCCGATCGGCGAGCGCGGCCGGCTCCTCTCCGGCGGCGAACGCCAGCGGCTCGCAATCGCTCGCGCGCTGCTGAAAGACCCGCCGATTCTGATCCTCGACGAGGCGACCAGCGCGCTCGATCCGCTGACCGAAAGCCGTGTTAATCTTGCGCTCGATGAAGTGATGAAAGGCCGCACCACTTTCGTGATTGCGCATCGGCTGGCGACAGTCCGCAATGCGAGCCGCATTCTGGTGTTTCGCCAGGGCCGCATCGCCGAGAGCGGCACGTTCGAGGAGCTCAAGCAGCGCGGCGGTTTCTTTGCCGAACTAGTGGCGGCGCAGTTCGCGCCCGCGGCGGAATAGCGATTATCCCCTGCACATCGGCGGCGTGCCCAGAATTTCTCGCGGGGTGCCGAGGACGCGCTCGGCGGCGCAGGCAATGGCAACGAGCCGCTCGTCATCGCCGCCCTTGGCGATGAGCTGCAAGCCGACCGGCATGCCAAGCCGATCGAGCCCGACCGGCAAGGTCGCCGCGCACAGCGTCAGGTAATTCACCGGCACCAGATTGTGCACAATCTTGCGGTTGCGCGTCCAGAATTTCTCGGCGCCGGTTTCTTCAGCCAGAACATGCGGTGTGAACATCACGGTCGGCGTCGCGATCACGTCTATCTCGTCAAAACGCGTAGCGGCGCTTCGCGTCGCCGTTTGTAGCCGCAAGCGCCGGCTCAGATATTCGCGCGCTGAGAGATTCTCGGCACTCTTGAGCGCCGGCGCATTGACCGGATCGATCGTCGCGAGCCAATCCGGTAGTTCGTGGTCGAGGAAAGCGCGCAGCTCGATCGCGGACACGCCGCCCTCGGAAAAAATCGCGTAAGCCTCGCGCGCTTCGGGGAGCGGCGTTTCCTTCAGCACCGCGCCGGCGCGGGCGAGCTTATCGATCGCCGCGCGGACCACGTCCGCGATGCCGTTTTCGCAATCGTCCCAGATCCAGGTATCGGCAAGACCGATACGAATGTCGCCGACGCTCGTCGGCACGCGGCCCATAAAAGCAAAGCTGTCACCCAGAGAGGGATCGAGCGCGGCGAAGGCAAAAGCCGCATCCGCCATGCTGCGCGTGAGGATTCCCGGCGTGTCGAAGGTGAAGCTGAGCGGCACGATGCCTTCGGTTGACCAGCGATCCTTGGTGATTTTCAAGCCGGCATTGCCGGTCATCGCCGCAGGCAGGCGTACCGAGGCTGCGGTATCGCTGCCGAAAGCCAACAAAGCAGAGCCTTCGCATAGCGACACGCCGGCGCCGCTCGATGAGCCGCCGGGTGAGCGTTGCGCCTTGGCGTCCCAGGGATTGTACGGGCTGCCGTAATGGGCATTTTGCCCGGTGCCGCCGAAAGCGAATTCGACCATATGGGTCTTGCCCATCACGCTCGCCAATTGCCGGCGCAGCGCGGCAACGACCGGACCGTCGATTTCGAATTTCGCCGGCAGCCGCTTCGGCGAGCCGGCAAAGGTCGCAAAGCCGGACACCGCGAACAGGTCCTTGATCGAGGTCGGAATGCCCTGCAGCGGGCCGGCGCGGGAGCCTGCG
Source organism: Pseudomonadota bacterium (assembly GCA_046730495.1). Lineage (GTDB taxonomy): Bacteria > Pseudomonadota > Alphaproteobacteria > Rhizobiales > Xanthobacteraceae > BOG-931. The sequence goes on along the minus strand of JBKPIZ010000109.1, from coordinate 421 downwards.
GCAAAAGCGGCATCGGCGGCGTCGGCGCATTGGCGCGCATGCGCGGGCGCCCATTGCGAATAGGCCATCAGCTTGCCGCCGAACCGCTCGTGATTGGCAATCGCGGCTTCGACAAGGTGGCGCGCTTTGAGCTTGCCCTCGCCAAGCAAGACCGCGATCTCGGCGAGTGGTAACGAAAGTGTGTCGATCATTACGCCAAAATCCCTCGTCACAAATGACTTGCGACGAAAAACCGAGTGCAGATTTTCCAGGCGAAAACAAGCGCCTGCCGATGATCGAGATCGCCTGCACTATAGATTTGGCGGGCACGCGGCGGTTTCTTAATTCTTTAAACTTGCCGTGTGAAAGTATCTCGCACCGCAGGCGCGGCCATGCTCGAAACGCCAATTCTATTCCTGCTCGGTTTCTTGCTGATCTGTGC
>JBKPIZ010000108.1:0-6481 GCA_046730495.1 Pseudomonadota bacterium | reverse complement strand
CCGTTCGAGTATGCGATCGAGCACGTCGTACGGCGGCAGGGCGTCCTGATCGGTCTGGTTTTCGCGAAGCTCCGCACTCGGGGCGCGCGTGAGCACAGTTTGCGGGATGACTTCGCCGGCGGGCCCTTTCGCATCGGCCGGCTTCCAGCGGTTGCGCAGCTGCGCCAGGCGATAGACTTCGGTTTTGTAGAGATCCTTGATCGGATTGAAGCCGCCGTTCATGTCGCCGTAAAGCGTGGCATAGCCGACCGACATTTCCGACTTGTTGCCGGTGGTCACGACCATCAAGCTGAATTTGTTCGAAACTGCCATCAAAATCGTGCCGCGGGCGCGTGCTTGCAGATTTTCCTCGGTGACGTCGCGCGGCGAGCCGGCAAAGACCGCGGTGAGCGAAGCTTCCAGGCCGCGCACGGCGTTTTCGATCGGCACGACGTCATAACGGACGTCGAGCGCGCGCGCGATCGCCGCGGCATCGTCGAGCGATTCCTGCGAGGTGTAGCGAAACGGCAGCATCAGGCAGCGCACCCGTTCGCGGCCTAAGGCATCGGTTGCCATGGCGGCGCATAGCGCCGAATCGATGCCGCCAGAGAGTCCGATGACGACGCCTTTGAAGCGGTTCTTGTCCACATAATCGCGCAAGCCCAACATGCAGGCGGCGTAGTCGGCTTGGTCGAAATCGTCGGGGCGCGCGATCGGTCCCTGCGCGCAGCGCCAAGCGCCGCCGCTGCGCGACCAATGCGTGGTGAGGACCATTTCCCGAAACGCCGGCAACTGAAACGCAACCGAGCGGTCGGCATTGAGCGCAAATGACGCGCCGTCGAACACCAATTCGTCCTGACCGCCGATTTGATTGACGTAGATCAGCGGCAACCCGGTCTCGGCGACCGACTGCACGCTGACATTGAGCCGGACCTCGGCCTTGTCGCGCCAATATGGCGAGCCATTGGGCACAATCAGAATCTCGGCGCCGGTCTCGGTGAGACATTCGACGACATTCTCGTAGTCGCCCCAATCGGTCCACGTGTCCTCGCAGACCGGAACGCCGAGCCGCACGCCGCGATAACTGATCGGGCCCGGCAGCGGACCTGAGGCAAAGACCCGCTTCTCGTCGAACACACCGTAATTCGGCAGATTGACCTTGAAGCGGAGCGCCGCGACGCGGCCGCCGGCGAGAAGCGCATAGGCGTTATAAAGTTTGCCGTCTTCGACCCACGGCGTGCCCATCAGCACGGCCGGTCCGCCGTCGGCGGTTTCGCGAGCGAGCGCCTCGACCGCCGAGCGGCAAGCGGCCTGAAATGCCGGCTTGAGCACGAGGTCTTCCGGCGGATAGCCGGCGATGAACAGTTCGGAAAACGCGATCAGATCGGCGCCGTCGCGCGCCGCCTGCCGGCGCGCTTTTCGCGCGCATTCCAGATTGCCGGCAATGTCGCCGACCGTGGGATTAAGCTGCGCCACGGCAATAGCGAGACGATCGGCAGGACGCTCATTCATGGCCAAGCTTTAACGCCGGAGCGTCCGGTCCGGCAACCGGGGACTTGCGCTGCAACGCCTTGACGTTAACGAGTGGAAAGCCGCCTCGGTTCAAAGCGCGGCCACGGCCGGAAACGGCTTAGCTTTGGCTTGCCGTTCCGATTTTAGCAAATCGGCGAGCAGGAACGCGAGATCGAGCGACTGCTCTGCATTGAGCCGCGGATCACACACGGTGTGATAGCGGTCGTTGAGGTCCTCTTCGCTGATCGCACGCGCGCCGCCGGTGCATTCGGTCACATTCTGTCCGGTCATTTCCAGATGCACGCCGCCGGCGATCGTGCCTTCGGCGGCATGAACTTGAAAAAATGTCCGCACCTCCTTGAGGATCTGATCGAACGGGCGCGTTTTGTAGCCGCTGACCGAGGTGATGGTGTTGCCGTGCATCGGATCACACGACCAAACCACGTTGCGGCCTTCGCGCTTCACCGCGCGCACGAGCGGCGGCAACAGCTCGGCGACCTTGTCGGCGCCGACGCGGCAGATCAGCGTCAGGCGCCCGGGCTCGTTGTCGGGATCGAGAAGATCGATCAGCCGCAACAGCTCGTCCGGCTTCTGGCTGGGTCCGGTCTTGAGCCCGAGCGGATTCTTGATGCCACGGCAATACTCGACATGGGCATGGTCCGGCTGGCGGGTACGGTCGCCGATCCACATCATGTGCCCCGACGTGCAGTACCAGTCGCCGGTCGTCGAATCGACGCGGGTGAAGGCTTGCTCGTAGCCCAACAGCAGCGCCTCATGACTGGTGAAGAAATCCGTCGTGCGCAATTCAGTATGCAGACTCGGATCGACGCCGCAGGCGCGCATGAATCCGAGCGCCTCGGTGATGTGATTGGCGAGCTCCTGATAGCGCTTGGATTGCGGGCTGTCCGTGACGAACGACAGCATCCATTGATGGGCGTTCGCCAAGTTGGCGTAACCGCCGGTGGCGAAAGCACGCAACAGGTTCAGCGTCGCCGCGGATTGCCGATAGGCTTCCAACTGCCGCCGCGGATCCGGCGTTCGCGCTTCCGCAGTGAAGTCGGTACCGTTGACGATATCGCCGCGATAGACCGGAAGCTCGACCTTGCCGCGCTTCTCGGTCGGCGAGGTGCGCGGCTTGGCGAACTGGCCGGCGATGCGGCCGACTTTCACCACCGGCGAAGCGGCCGCGTAAGTCAGAACCACCGCCATTTGCAGGAACAGGCGGAAAAAGTCGCGGATATTGTTGGCGCCATGCTCGGCGAAGCTTTCCGCGCAATCACCTCCTTGCAGCAGGAAAGCCTCGCCGGCCGCAACCTGCGCCAGCGCTTTCTTGAGACTGCGCGCTTCGCCGGCAAAGACCAACGGCGGAAACGTCGCCAGCTGCGCCTCGACATCGGCGAGCGCTTTGGCGTCGGGATAATCCGGCATCTGCACGGCCGGCTTCGCTCGCCACGAATCCGGGCTCCATCGCGCCGCATTCAACCGCCTGGACATAATTGCCGTCTCCGCATCCGCGCTGTCGCGACCGCCAATCGGCAAAAAAGCCGCCCGGCCGCGAAATTGTTGCCTTCTCGATTGCCGGCTTAAGGCCCAAATGGCCGTGGCCGGCGTCCTTATACACGGGCATACGCGGCGGCGACAGCCTGTCTTACCGCTGATTTCTTAACTATTCCGCCGCCACGCGGGCAAAGCTTGCGAAGCGCTTGCGCATGGTGACCAGCTCTTCGGCGGCGGTTGGATGCAGCGCGATGGTGGCGTCGAAGTCGGCTTTTTTCGCACCCATCTTCACTGCGATCGCGGCAATTTGGGCAATTTCGGCCGCGCCTTCGCCAACGACATGACAGCCGACGACGCGATCGGATAGCCCGTCGACCACGAGCTTCATCAGCACGGTCGTCTGGCGGCCGGAGAGAGTCGCTTTGAGCGGCCTGAACATGGCCTTGTAAATATCGGTTTGCGCAATCCGGTCGCGCGCCTGCGCCTCGGTCAGTCCGACCGTCCCGACTTCGGGTTCGGAGAATACCGCCGTCGGCACATTGATGTGATCGACCGCGGTCGGCTTGCCGCCGAACACGGTGTCGGCAAATGCGTGGCCCTCGCGGATGGCCACCGGCGTGAGATTGATGCGGTTGGTTACATCGCCGACGGCATAGACGTTCGACGCCGTCGAGCGCGAATATTCGTCCACCGCGATGCCGCCGTTCTTGGCGATCTCAACACCGGCTTCCTTAAGGCCCATCTTCTCTATGTTCGGCGCGCGCCCTGTCGCGAACATGACCCGATCGGCCGGAATCTGGTTGCCGCTTGTCAGTCGCACCAAGAAGTGTCCACCGGCCTCCTGGACACCTGCGACCTTGCAGCCGGTGAATACCCGGATGCCGCGCGCCTCCATTTCGACGCGCAGATGATGACGGACGTCATCGTCGAAACCGCGCAAAATGTTTTCGCCGCGATAAACCAGCGTCACATGCGAGCCGAGCCCGGCGAAGATTCCGGCGAACTCGACCGCGATATAGCCGCCGCCCTGGATTACGACACGGCGCGGAAAGTCAGGCAGTTGGAACGCCTCATTCGAAGAGATGACATGCTCGATGCCGGAAATCGGATCGCCGTAGCTCGGCGTGGCGCCGGTGGCGATCAGGACGTAGCGCGCACGCAGCCGCGGGCCATCGGCCAACTGAACGGTGTGAGCATCGAGGAGTGTGGCCCGGGTTTTGACGACCTTGACGCCCGCTTTCGCCAAAGTGGCGCCGTAAGCGGCTTCGAGCCGAGAAATCTCGCGATCCTTGTTGGCGATCAACGTCTTCCAGTCGAACGATGCGTTCGACACCGTCCAGCCGAAGCCCGCGGCATCTTCGAATTCGCCGTGAAAGCGCGAGGCGTAAACCAGAAGCTTCTTGGGCACGCAGCCGCGGATTACACAGGTGCCGCCGAGCCGGTATTCTTCGGCCAGCATGACGCTCGCCCCGTGCTCGGCGGCGACGCGCGCGGCGCGGACGCCGCCCGATCCGCCTCCGATTACGAAAAGATCGACGTCATGCTCGGCCATATCACATGTCGTGTCCGCGCTTCTTCATCTCGGCGCGCATTTTACTAATGACCTCCTCGGACAGCTTATCCGCCCAGCTGCCGGCCATTGCCATGCTTTCATCCGCCGTTTTCGGTTCTTCGGTAATGACTTTCTGACCGAGCGGCGATTGATAGAAGGCCAAAAGCTGCTTCAGCTCCGCTTCGGTGAAATGGCTCGCATAGATACGGGCTGCATCAGTCAAAAGCTCACCGGACCGCGCGCTGTATTGTTTGATCAAATTGTCGGCGACTTCGTTCAGGTCCTTGCCCCACATGAAGTTTGTCTGCATGAAAAAGTCGCGTGTTTTTATCACCACGCCGCGAATGAGCGGGTCGAAGATGTTGTCGGCGTGTTTGGTTTCGAGAATTTGCTTGGCCATTAGAACGGCAGCCTGCGATGGCTGGTGGCCCGCATTCGGCGCCGCGCCTTGCGCACTGGCCCGGCCGGCGGTGCCAGCAAGTGCGAAAGCGATCAAGGCCGCCATTGCATAAGGCATCAATGCAGCGCGCGCGCGGAGCGCGACCGCAAAGCCGTGACGGCTGCGAGAACGGACGATCATGGGTGCACTTTCCTTTCGTGCTTTCGATCAGGGCCGCTCGACAAGGCGCACCCCGTTTCGACCGGCCAAGATAGCAGTTTGCGCCAAGCCGATGAACAAGCCGTGCTCCATCACGCCGGGCACGGCCGCGAGATTGCGCGCCAGCGCCGGCGGATCGGCGATGCGGCCCAATTGCGCATCAAGGAGCCAGTGCCCGCCATCCGTGACAAAAGCGTGGCCGTCACGATCCCGCCGTAACTGGGCCGGTCCGGCGCTGCCCGCACGCGCCGCTGCGACCTCAACCGCCCGGCGCGTCGCCGCCGCGCCGAACGGCGTAATTTCGATCGGCAGCGGGAAACGGCCAAGCACATCGACCCATTTGCTCTCGTCGGCAATGACGATCATGCGTGCCGACGCGGCAGCGACGATTTTTTCACGCAATAGCGCGCCGCCGCCGCCCTTCATCAAGGTCAGATCCGGGCCGATCTCGTCGGCGCCGTCCACGGTCAGGTCGAGTTCGGGGACGTCGTCGAGCGTGGCAAGCGCAATGCCCAATCGCTCGGCTTGCGCGCGCGTCGCCTCGGAGGTGGGCACTGCAATGACGTCAAGTCCCGCCCGAACCCGTTCCGCCAAGAGTTCGACAAATTGCTGGGCCGTCGAACCGGTACCGAGGCCCAGCCGCATGCCGGAGCGCACAAAATCGATGGCCCGGGCGGCGGCGGCCCGTTTGTATGAATCGGCGGTCATGACAGATTGTGTATCCGGCTTATGGCGGCGATCCTAGGGTCAAAACTCACTCATCCCCGTGAGCTGCGAAACGTAGTTTTGCTCTCGAAACGGCGCAAATATTGGTATCAACACGGAATCATGCGCACCATCGTCTTCGATCTCGACGGCACACTGGTCAATCCCGCGCCCGATCTGATTTCGACGCTCAATGTCGTCCTCTCCGGCGAAGGCCTGCCGCCGGTTGCCTACGACGATGCGCGGCGAATGATTGGCGGCGGCACGCGCCGCATGATCGAACGCGCCTTGATCGCCCAAGGCCGAAACGTGCCGAGCGCGGAGCTTGATCGCATGTTTCGGATCTTCATCGACCATTACAGCGCGCATATTGCCGACCGCTCGCGCCCGTTTCCGCACCTCGAAAGCGCTCTCGAGCGGCTTGCCAACGAAGGATGCCGGCTCGCGGTTTGCACCAACAAGCTGGAATGGCTTTCGCGCCGCCTGCTCGATACTTTGAATCTGAGCCGTTATTTCGCGGCGATCTGTGTCCAGGACACGTTCGGCATACAGAAGCCGGATCCGCAAATGTTGCGGCTGACTATCCGGCGCGCCGGCGGCGAACTGCAGCGCGCCATCATGATCGGTGATTCCATGAC
>JBKPIZ010000107.1:0-3057 GCA_046730495.1 Pseudomonadota bacterium | reverse complement strand
ATCGACGCCGCCCGGCTGGCGCATCACAAATGGCTTTATTACCGCCTGGGCGAACTCGGCCTTGACCGGCTGTCGACCGAAGGCGCCGCCGAGCGCAGCAAATTGATGGCTCCCGACATCGCTGCTCCGCTCATTGCAGCGATCGTCAAGACGACGGGCATCGTCAAGATGCAGACCATTCAGCCCATGATCGTCAACAAGAATGCGTTCGAAATGGCACTCGAAGAATTGCGCATCATGCCGTTGAATCCAGTGGCTGTGTAGGAAAGGATTTCATGTCGACTAAAGGCACACGTATTCCTGACTGGCTGAAAGTCCCGTTTGCAGGCATCACTCCCGGCCCCTCTCAGGACAAAGGGCAGAACCTTTTTCCGACCGGCAACTGGCGCTCGATCCGCCCCGTCTACCGGGACAAGCTGCCACCCTGCAACAATGCCTGTGGAACCAACGAAAAAATTCAGGGCTATCTTGACCTGGTGAAGAGGGGCAAGTATCTGGATGCCTACGCGCTCATCAAGGAGGACATGCCATTTCCTTCGGTGACGGGACGCGTGTGCTATCACCCGTGTGAACAGGCGTGCAACCGCGGCAAGTACGACGAGGCAATTTCAATTCGCGCCGTCGAGCGCTTTCTCGGTGATCTGGGACAATCCCTGAAACACGACGTAGTCGAAGCCGGCCCGCCCAATGGCAAGAAGGTCGCTGTCGTTGGATCAGGTCCCGCTGGGCACAGTGCCGCGTACCAACTTGCGCGGCTAGGCTACAAAGTTACAATCCTCGAAAAATCTCCGAAAGCCGGCGGGCTGAATCGCGGCGGGATTCCGGACTGGGTGCTTCCTCAGCACATCCTCGATCGTGAGATTGAGCGACTGACTGAACTTGGCATTACGATCAAAACGAACTGTGAAGTTGGCAAGGATGTCAGCTGGGACGATTTGAAAAGGGACTACGACGCCTGTGTTCTGGCGATCGGTCTTACCGAGCCCAACAGCGTGCGCGCCGAAGGCGAGGACAAGGAGGGAGTGCTCTACGGACTGCCGTTCCTTCGTGACATCGGCATGGGCACCTCGAAGGTTAAGCTGGGCCCCCGGGTCGCGGTTATCGGGGGAGGAAACACAGCGATCGACTGTGCCCGCGAGGCCCTGCGGCAAGGTGCCATCGAAGTCACGATGATCACGGTCGAGGCGAACACCGATGAAATGCCGTGCTCTCCGGAAGACCTGCACGACATGCTGGAAGAGGGCGTCGACCTTTGGCACGGCCGCGCGCTGACCGCGGTGCTTGGCGCAGGCAAAGTCGAAACCTTGCAATTGCACCCGGCACGTTTCTCCGGCGCCATCAATGCCTCTCCCATCACCATTAATCGCAATGTTCCCGCAGAACGATTTGCGGTCGATAACGTGATCATTGCCGTGGGACAACGTGCCTCGATTGGTTGGCTGCCGCAGGAGTTCAAGAACGAACGCGGCACAATCAAGATCGACCGCTTTGGCCGTCTCGGCGATACGAACTTCTTTGCCGCCGGCGACATCGCGCAGTTTGGTTCGGGTCAACCCTTGATGGTGGTCAATGCAGTAGGCGACGGCAAACGCGTGGCGTTCAATCTCGACAAGGCTTTGCGGGGCGAGCCACTTCAGCCGCGCACCATCGCGATTGACGTCATCATGGACCTGAACCGCATGAACATGACGTATTTCCCGCACTTTCCGCGTGCGCACCAGTCGATGCTTTCGCCAGTCACACGGCGCAAAACGCAGGCGGAGGTGATTCAGGGCTTCTCGGAGAAACAGGCCTCCGAGGAGGCAGGCCGCTGCTTTAGTTGTGGCACCTGCAACGCCTGCGACAACTGTTATCTGGTTTGTCCTGAGCCCTGCATTGCTCGTCCGGAACGCTCGAATGGCCTGTACAAAATATTGGTCGATTACTGCAAGGGCTGCCGGGTGTGCATTGAGGAATGTCCGACCGGCTGCCTCGAGGGAGTGCCCGAACTCGACTTCGATACCGGGGTCGTGCGCATGGACACGGCATTCGCCATTTCGCCCGGACTCCACGGACGGCAAGCCGAAGAGTTGCTGAATTTAGCCAGCCGGCCGGCAAAGGATATTTAATTCTTCAAACAATGATGGGGAGCGACTGATGCCAACGGCTATTGCAGGAAAGAAGAAAACGGTTCGGATCAACGGTTGCGTCGCGTCGGCACAAGCCGCCAAGTACGCCGACGTCGATGTGATTTCGGCTTATCCCATCCGCCCGTACACAGCCACCATGATGGCGCTGGCGCAGATGGTGGCGAATGGCGAACTCGATGCGGAGTACATCGTGGCGGATAGCGAGCACTCGCAGTTGAGCATCGCGCATGGCGCCTCGTCATGTGGGGCGCGTGCTTTCACCGGCAGTTCGGGAGTCGGCGTGCAGTTCGCTTACGAGCTGTATTCACCGATCTCGGGCAGCCGCATGCCTGTCCAGATGATGATTGCCGACCGCACGCTCGATCCTCCCGGCGACTTCGGCTCTGAACATACTGATGCGCTTTCGACACGCGATATGGGCTGGCTCATGGGCTGGGCCTGCGACGCGCAGGAGGCGTTTGACAACCACCTGATTGCCTATCGCATCGGCGAAGACCCGCGCGTCCTCTTGCCGCAGATGGTTTGCCAGGACGGGTTCTTCGTCTCCCACATCACCAGCGACTGCGAGCTGCCGGATCCGGGCCAGGTGAAGGAGTTCCTGCCGCCGTACAAGCATCCGTATCCGCTCGATCCGCGGCATCCGGTGTCGCACGGCCCGCAGATCATGCCGGAGCAGGGGCCGCCGCTGCAGCTCGAGCGGGCCCGGGCGACGGAGGGCTCGATGGCCGTCATCGAGCAGGCGCACGAAGAGTTCGCGCAGATTTTCGGCCGGCGCTACAACGCCTGGCTCGAAGAGTTCATGACCGACGATGCCGACGTGGTGTTCTTCCTGCAAGGGGGGCACGGCGTGACGGCACGCCATGCGATCCGCCACATGCGCGAGCGCGGCGCGAAGGTCGGGATGGTCCGTCTCCGCACGATCCGGCCC
>JBKPIZ010000106.1:0-6004 GCA_046730495.1 Pseudomonadota bacterium | reverse complement strand
GTGGTGGCGGATGGCCACGTCATCGCCGTCGAGGCGGCCGAAGGCACCGATCACATGTTGGCGCGGATCGCCGAATTGCGTCGGCTTGGTCGCGTCAGCGCGCCGGCCCACGTCGGCGTGCTAGTGGAGGCACCGAAACCGGGTCAAGATCGCCGCTTCGATCTGCCATCGATCGGTCCGCGCACGATTGAACTGGCTGCGCGCGCCGGTCTTGCCGGAATAGCCGTCACCGCAGGCTCAACGATGATTGCCGAGGCGCAAGCGGCGATTGCCGCGGCTGACCGGGATAAGATCTTCGTGGTCGGGGTGCGCGAGCCTAGTCCCGGCGCCGGTGCGTGATGACGGCCGCTCAGCAGCGCACCTCGCAGCCGCTCGCGATCGCAATCGTGGCTGCAGAGGAATCCGGCGACGCTCTCGGCGCCGCATTGGCACGCGCGCTCGTGAAAGCCGAAAACACCGTGCGATTATCGGGCGTCGGCGGCGGCGCGATGCGAGCGGCCGGGATTGAAAACCCGTTTCCGATCGACGAACTCGCGATCATCGGCCTCACCGCTATACCGCGGCGGCTGCCCGCGATTCTGCGCCGCATCCGTGAGACCGCCGACGCGATCGTAAAAGCGCGCCCGGACGCGCTCGTCATCATCGACAGTCCGGATTTCACCCACCGAGTTGCCCGGCAGGTTCGTCGCCGCGCTCCTGAAATTCCGATTCTTGATTACGTCTCGCCGTCGGTGTGGGCGTGGCGGCCAGGACGCGCGCGCGCCATGCGTGGCTACATCGACCACGTGTTGGCGATTCTGCCGTTCGAGCCGGATGCCCATCGCCGGCTCGGCGGTCCGCCTTGCACCTATGTCGGACATCCGCTGGTGGAACGCATTGCCGATTTGCGGCCGGGCCCCGACGAAGCGGCGCGCCGGCTCGCCGAGCCTCCGCTCATTTTGATTTTGCCCGGGAGCCGATCCGGCGAGGTGAGCCGGCACACGAGCGTGTTCGGCGCGGCGATCGAGCGCCTTTCCGCCCGCATAGGACCGATCGAACTCGTATTGCCGACCGTTCCTCACGTTGAGCGCCAGGTGCGCGAGGGCGTCGCCGGCTGGGCGGTGCAGCCGAAAATAGTCGTCGAGGGGTCGGAGAAATGGATCGCGTTCCGCCGCGCGCGGGCGGCGCTCGCCGCGTCGGGCACGGTAACGCTTGAGCTTGCGCTCTCAGGAGTACCGATGGTTGCCGCCTATCGGCTGCACTCTATCGAGGCGGTGGTGGCGCGGGCGATACGGCTGCGGGCGCGGTTACCGAGCGTCATCCTTGCCAACCTGGTCATCGGCGAAAACGTCGTTCCGGAACTGTTGCAGGAGGATTGCACGCCGGCCAAGCTCGCCGATGCGCTGGCCGCGGTCGTCGGCGATACCAAGCAACGCCGCCGCCAGATCGAGGGGTTCCAGCGGCTTGACCAGATCATGAAGATCGGCGGAACTGCACCGAGCGCCCAAGCCGCGGGCCTTGTGCTCGAGGCCGCCCGGCTCGGCCGGCGTTGAGTTTCTGCCTTGATCGAGGCCTGATCCTCTGGTTAACCCGGCAGGCGCCGCTGCAATCATTGCAGCGGCTATTTCTGCTCACTCGCGGTCCCGACAGGCCATCGAAGCGTCCAGCGTGAAAAAGTCAAAAACAACGGTGCGGAAAGTGAAAGCCGCGATAACGGGCGTGCAGGGCTACCTGCCGCCAGATGTACTGACCAATGCCGAATTGGCCCAGATGGTCGACACCAGCGACGAATGGATCGTCGAGCGCACCGGGATCAAAGAGCGGCGCATCCTCAAAGGTAAGGGTCTCGGCACCTCGCATATGGGCGCGCAGGCGGTGGAAGGACTTTTGGCCAAGACCAAAACCGCCAAGCACGAAGTCGATCTTTTGATCTGTGCGACCACGACGCCGGATTTTGTATTTCCGTCAACCGCCAATCTGATCTGCGAGATGTGCGGCATCCGATCGATCGGCAGCTTCGACGTACAAGCCGCGTGCTCTGGCTTCGTCTATGCGCTCACTGTCGCCGCGCAATTTATCGAAACCGGAAAAGCGCGGAAAGTTGTGGTCGTCGGCGCCGACAAGATGTCGGCGATCATCGATTACACCGACCGCGCAACCTGTGTGCTGTTCGGCGACGCCGCCGGCGCTGTCCTGCTCGAACCGAACAAAAAGTTCGGCATCATCGACACACTGATCTCGTCCGACGGTTCGGGCATGCCGCATTTGCATCAGAAGGCCGGCGGCAGCCGCATGCCACCGACCGCCGAGACGGTGGCGAAGCGTCTGCATTACGTGCATCAGGAAGGCGCGGCCGTGTACAAATTCGCGGTCGCCCGCATGGCCGAGGTCGCGACCGAATTGATGAAGCGTAACAGGCTCATGAACGAAGACGTCGATTGGCTGGTTCCGCATCAGGCCAATCGGCGCATCATCGAAGCGACCGCCGAGCGCATGAAACTTCGTCCCGAGCGCGTAATGGTGACGATCCACAAGTACGGAAACACAACAGCGGCGACAATTCCGCTGTGCTTATGGGATTATGAAAACAAGCTCAAAGCCGGCGACCGGCTGATCCTCGCCGCTTTTGGCGGCGGCTTTACCTGGGGCGGGGCCTATCTGACGTGGGCTTACGACGGAGCGCACGTGGCGAGCGGCGGATAGCTTCTCATCGCAATTCGCCATTCGAGCTTTTTTGACCTTTATCAACCATAGCGCCTCCAAGAAATGCGATCTTCATTGCTCCCTCGTTCCAAGAGGAGAATGAGCGATGAAATCAATCAAGATGATCACTTCCCGTCCATGAGGGAGCCGCGCAATCGGGTTATTCAGGTCGCGCATTTCGGCGATCCGGACGCACTGCAGGTGGTCGACGCTCCCATGCCGACCGCGGGCCGAGGCGAAGTGCGGGTGCGCGTCCTCGCCTCGAGCGTGGAATACACCGACACCTTAATCCGGCGTCACCTCTATCCGTGGGTATTCCGCCGGCCGCCATTCGTCATGGGCTATGACGTTGTCGGGGAGGTCGATCAGCTTGGTGATGGTGTAAGCGACTTTCGGATCGGCGATCGGGTCGCCGATATGACGGTGCTCGGCTCGAATGCTGCCTATCGCACGCTCCGGGCGGATCGCTTGACGCTGGTACCGCCAGGCGTCGATCCCGCTCCGGTGGCCGCGCTGATCTTGAGCTGGACGACCGCATACCAGCTCCTCCACCGCGCGGCGCGGGTGCGCCGAGGGCAACGCGCACTTGTCCAGGGTGCCGCAGGCGCCGTCGGCCAGGCGCTGCTCGTGCTCGGAAAAATGGCCGGCCTCGAACTATGGGGCACCGCGCGCGGCGAGCACGCCGCGCTCGTTCATGAGCTCGGCGGCATGCCGATCGATTACCGGCGTGAAGATTTCGCGCGACTTGTGGTGGGCGGGTTCGACGTCATTTTCGACGGGGTTGGCGAAGACGGCTATCGCCGCTCGTTCGCGGCGCTCAAACGCGGCGGCCTGCTCTGTGCCTACGGCTATACGGCCGGAGCACAGGCTCAGCGTGGCATGCTCACCATGGCGATTTGGGCGGCACGTTTATTCCTATGGGGGTGGATGCCCGGCGATAAGCGTACCAGCGCCTACTCGATCAATGTGATGGGGGCGCGACATCCGGGTTGGTTCCGAGAGGACCTGGCGCAGCTGCTCGCGCTCTTGGCAAGCGGCGCCATCCGGCCGCGGATCGCGGCGCGGATTTCCTTCGAAGAGGTCGCAGAGGCGCACCGCCGCCTGGAGGCGGGCGGTCTCGATGGCAAGCTCGTGCTTTGTCCGGACCTTTCGTCGCGATCGGAGGGCGTGCCGTCTTAGTGTGGGCGGGCGACCGGCTGATCCGTGCCGCTTTTGGCGGCGGCTTTACCTGGGGCGGGGCCTATCTGACGTGGGCTTGTGATTCCAAGTGACCGCAATCGCAATGCAGCCTCTAGCGGACATTGAGTACGAAATCGAACCGGCCGGCGAGGCCGTCGCGGGCATCCGCTACGCGCATGAGCAGTTCGCGTTTGAATAAGCCGTCATGGAGGTTTCTCGGTTCGTTGGGAAAATAGAGTTGCGTGGTCAACAGACGGCTGCCAGGCGCCTGAACCTTGACATGGTAGTGCCGCGTGCGGCCGGGGTAGGGCGCCGGCATGATGGTGTGAAAGCGGAACGCACCGTCCGGCTCGGTAATGACATGGCCACGATAGCGAAAGCCGATATTGTCGTATTCGCCATTCTCATCGGCATGCCAGAGATCGACTACCGCTCCCCGAAGCGGGCGACAATTCTTGGTTAGCACATAGCCGAAAATTTCAAACGGCTTGCCCTTAGTAGCAGACTCACGAAGATCACTACGCTCAGGCGATCTCGGCTTGAAAAACGGTCCCTCCGTCTCGGCGACGGTCGGTTCATCGCCATCGTGACAGTCAGGCGTGGCCGCCAGCTCCTGCGTCACGGCTGCATCCGCCCTCGACAGTTCCCACCCGGCGGCAAGAATGCCGGTGTTGAGCAGAAATCGGCGCCGAGTCGCCGTCGATCGTCCGTTCATGACAAGCCGCAATTTTTTATGAGTCCGCGCAACGAACAGCGGTCGCATAGTCGCGGATAACGCGGACCGCCTACAATGGGTTCTTCGCCCGTCGCTGTCCGCGGCCTCTTCTCACTTCCGCTTCGACATCGGCAGATATTCGCGTAAAGCCGCACCAGTATAGAGCTGACGTGGCCGGCCGAGCTTCTGGTGCGGGTCTTCGATCATTTCCTTCCACTGCGCGATCCAGCCGACGGTGCGGGCGAGCGCGAACAGCACCGTGAACATCGCAGTCGGAAAGCCCATCGCGCGCAGCGTGATGCCGGAATAGAAATCGACATTCGGATAGAGCTTCTTCTCGATGAAATATTCGTCATGCAGCGCGATCTTTTCCAGCTCCATGGCGACGTCGAGCAGCGGATCCTTGATGCCAAGCTCGTTGAGCACCTCGTAGCAGGTTTTCTGCATGATCTTGGCGCGCGGATCGTAGTTCTTGTAGACGCGATGGCCGAAACCCATCAGGCGGAATGAATCCTTCGGATCCTTGGAGCGCTTGATGTATTCGGGAATGCGATCGACGGTGCCGATCTCGCCAAGCATTTTCAGCGCCGCCTCGTTGGCGCCGCCATGCGCCGGACCCCACAGGCAGGCGATGCCGGCGGCGATGCATGCGAACGGATTGGCGCCGGTCGAGCCGGCAAGCCGGACTGTCGAGGTCGAGGCGTTCTGTTCGTGATCGGCGTGCAGCGTGAAGATGCGGTCCATCGCGCGCGACAGGATCGGATTGACTTTGTATTCCTCGCACGGCACCGCGAAACACATGCGCAAGAAGTTCGACGCGTAATCGAGCTTGTTGTTCGGATACATGAACGGCTGGCCGATCGAATATTTGTAGGCCATGGCCGCCAGTGTCGGCATTTTGGCGATCATGCGGATCGACGCGATCATGCGCTGGGTCGGATCGGTAATGTCGGTGGAGTCGTGATAGAAGGCCGAAAGCGCGCCGACACAGCCGACCATCACCGCCATCGGATGGGCATCGCGCCGGAAACCTTGAAAGAACCGGCTCATCTGCTCGTGAACCATGGTGTGATGGGTCACCCGATCGACGAAGTCGGCTTTTTGCGTCGCCGTCGGCAGCTCGCCGTAGAGAAGGAGGTAGCAGGTCTCGAGAAAGTCGCCGTGCTCGGCGAGATCGGCAATCGGGTAACCGCGATAAAGCAGGATGCCCTGGTCGCCATCGATATAGGTGATCTTGGACTCGCAGCTCCCCGTGGACGTGAAGCCGGGGTCGTAGGTGAAAATGCCGGCTTCGGCATAAAGCTTGCTGACGTCCAGCACCTCGGGGCCGAGCGTGCCGTCGTAAACGGGAAACGAATTGTTCTTGTTGCCGAGCGTGATGGTGCCGGTCTTGGTGTTGGAGCCGGTCTTCGCGTCCATGGTTTTACC
>JBKPIZ010000105.1:0-2423 GCA_046730495.1 Pseudomonadota bacterium | reverse complement strand
ATCCTCGTCATGTCGGACGAATCGAGGGAACGCCTTGATCGACGCGATTTCATGGTCGCGGCTGTCGGCGCGTCGGCCGCGCTCGCCGCTAACTCTGGTGCTCAAGGTGCCGACCAAGCAAATACTGCGTCACGAGGAACGATTTATACCGGAGACATGATTGACGGAAAGAAGGTCATCAGCGCGCTGAACATCGATGATCTGGAGCCCGGCAAGAAGCACCTTTTCTATTTTCAAGGGGTGCAGATGGTCACCGGGCAACATTGGTACGTGTCCGTGATGGTCGCCAAGGGCGCCAGACCGGGGAAACGCATCGTGCTGGTCAGCGGTGTGCATGGCGACGAGATCAGCCCGGTGCGCACGTTACAGACCGTCATGGACCAGCTTGATCCGGCAGCAATGTCAGGCGCGGTATTGGCCGTTTTGGATGTGTCACGCCCGGCAATTGAAGGCATGGCGCGAAGATGGCCGAATTCAGGACGAGGCATCGATCTTATTGACATGAATCGCGAGTGGCCCGGCAACGAGAACGGACCCACTGCGCCTTCGCGGCACGCTGGGTTGCTGTTCAACAGGCTGCTCAGACCGAATGCGGACTACGCCATGGACTTCCATACCGGGACGACTGGAATGGACGTGACGGCATTCCATCTGGCCCGCATGGACTTGCCCGAGGTGCGCACGATGGCGGAGCTGTTTCCCATCGATCAAATCTTTGATAACCCGGCTTACCCCGGCATCTTGGCTGGTGCTTTCATCGATGCAGGTATCCCTGCGTTTACTCCCGAGATTGGCGCATCGCGCATTTTGGATCGCAGCATGATCCCTCTGTTCGTGGAAGGAACGATGAATGTCCTCAAGCACCACGGGATCATCGCCGGGCCGATGGGCCGCACCGGGAAGGAAACAGGCATTTTTATCGGCAACAGCGCCTACGCCGTACTCGCGACCAGCGGCGGGTTTGTTGAACTGTTGGTCAAGCTGAATGACAAGGTCGAAGCCGGACAAAGGGTCGCTGTCCAGCGCAATGCCTTCGGTGAAGTCGTGGCGGAATATACCAGTGGGGTAGCGGGAGAGGTCACAGCCTGTCGTACCGATGCAACTTCAGAACCTGGCAATATCCTCGTGGCTGTGCTGTACAACCGCGCCCCACCTGACCGTATCGACCCGATACCTGAGTGATGTCCGCTTTGGGTCAAAAACCGGACATCGGATTTCCATGCGATGTCCGCTTTACCACCTAAAGCGGACATCCGGTGCTCGTCGCAATTTGGCCGTTGGTCGCGTGACAAGAGCGACGTTTAGATCATTTAACACGATCTGAAAGCGATCAGTAGAACACGAGCGGTCGGCTAAATCCAAATTTTTGCGACACACTCTATGCTCACTGGCCGAAGGCTCAATGGCCGTAGTGGGACAAACAATGCCAGACGAGCATGGTTTATTAAAGCAAAGCAGACAACGACCCGATCCAACACCGATCAGCCGTTGTCTCATTTCATTCAGCGGACATTCATGTGCGCGAGCCCCTAATAGGTCGCGGACCCGTAGGGTTTGCAGTCGTCATCGACTGAACTTTGAGATCCGCCATTGCTTCGCGGGGAAACTTGAGAGGGACCGGGGGGGTGAAGAGGCCGCGGCGATTCGCTGTATTAGCGGCGTTGTGCGGAACGGTCGCTCTCGCCGGTTGGCTCGGGGCCGTGCCCGCTGGCCGTGGTTTGCTCGGCATCGAGAGCGACGGAGCGCCGAGCGAGGTCAGTCGGGCAACATCTACGACCGCCCGCGCCGAGCATGTTGACGCGCCTCGAACAACCGCACTGCACGAGCATGGTATCGCCGTTGCCGATGTCGCGAGCGGCACCGCCACTTTGTCCGACCCTCCTCCCATGCCGCAGCCAGCCACGCCACCCGTGCTGTTCGCGGCGGTGAGTCCGACTGATCCTGCGCAGAACGCCGCCAAGCCCGCCCTAAGCTCTGAAGCTCTCGATGCGTGCCCCGAGCAGGACGTCTGCATCGACCAATACCTCTGGTCGCTGTACGAGCGGACGCCGAAGGTCGACACCATCAAGGTGGAGGAGCGGATCAAGGTGAAGGTCAAGAACAAGGGCAAGACGCGGACCATCGTCAAAACTCTGACGAAGTACATTACCGAGGACTTCGGGTGGAAGGATCCGAAAGCCGCGCAGAAAGCCGGCGTATCGTTGCAGGACTACGTGATCGGAGGCATGGATCGCGACTTCAGACGGAAGCTGTACAAGGCGCTTCGCGCCATGGACGACACTGGGCTTTCGCCTGGCATAACCAGCGGATTCCGCGATGATTACCGGCAAGAGCTCGCAAACGGCAACAAGGCTGCGCCGGACAGCTCATACCATGGCGGGAGCCGCCGCGGTGGCTATGGCCATGGGCTTGCGGCCGATCTC
>JBKPIZ010000104.1:0-12156 GCA_046730495.1 Pseudomonadota bacterium | reverse complement strand
ACCCTGCGCGACATGATCAACTGGTGCATCGACAAACCAAACCAGGGCGAGAAGATCGATCCTAACTCGGAGGCGATGAAGGCCTTGGAAGCCTACATCTACTGGTCGAACACCGGGTCAGTGTTGGTCCCCGGCAGGTATTAGTTCAACTTAAAAACAAGTGGCGGGGCCCTGGTGCCCCACTTGGACTGACAACCAACGAGGGATCGATCTCGGTGTAATCGGGGGCACGGCGCACTCTCATCGGTCGTTGGCTGTCTACCACGTTAACCGACGGAGCCGGGGCCATGACGGAAACATTGCAATTGCGAGGGCGGTTCGCCGGCGTCAACCTTGATGAGTTAGTGGATGTCCAGGTGGTGCGAACCTGGCTCTATTGGGGCATGTTCTGGCTCATGGTCACGCCGTCGATGGGTGTGACCATTTCGGGCCTCTTTAATTTTCCTGACTATCTCGGCACGACGCAACTGGGGCTGACATTCGGCCGACTACGACCGATTCATGTGAACGGCGTGATATTCGGCGCCTTTTCCTCGCTGTTCATCGGCGAATGCTACTATCTGGTGCCGCGGTTGTGCGGCGTTCGCGTGCCATGGCCACAACTGGGCGTGCCGCTGGCCTGGGTGTGGAATCTGGCCCTGATGGCCGGTCTCGTCGGCTTGGGGTTTGGCTTAAATCACGGGCTCGAAGCAGGCGAACTGCCACTGTACGCCGAAATCCCGATTTTCATCGTTACGGCAACGGCGACTGCTCAGTTCCTCACTACCATCGCGCGGCGCCTCGAGCCGGCGCTCTATGTCGCGCTCTGGTATCTCATCGGCGCCTTCGTGTGGACGACGATGAATCTCGTTCTCGGCAGCTACATCCTTCCCTATACGATCTCAGGCATCAATAGCGCGGGATTCCACGGCCTGTATATCCACTACATCGTCGGGTTGTGGATCACGCCGGCGGGTTATGTGCTCATCTACTATTACCTACCCGTTGCAGTGCGCAATCCGCTTTATGCGCACAAGCTGTCACTCGTCGGTTTCTGGTCACTCGCGCTGTTCTACCCGTTCGTGGGCATCCATCATTATCTTTACAGTCCGATCGCTGACTGGGCCGAGACCGTTGCGATCGTCACGTCGATGCTGCTGATCATTCCGGTGTGGACCGTGCTGGTGAATTTCTTCGGAACGGTGAAGGGCAAGTGGGAAGGTTTCGGCAGAAACCTGCCGGCCAAGTTCCTGATCATGGGATCGCTCATGTATCTTGCTGGCTGTTTCCAGGGCTCGCTCGAGGCGTTGCGTTCAATCCAGCAACCCACCCATTTCTCCGACTTCGTCATCTCGCACTCGCACTTGACCGTATTTGGAACGTTCGTGGTCTGGGCGATGGGTGGTCTCATCTACACCTGGCCGCGACTGTTCGGACGCGAGCTCTGGTCGTGGACGATGGGCAATTGGTCATTCTGGTTGATCACCGTCGGCATCTCGACCATGGGGCTGGTATTGACCGCCGCAGGTCTCCAACAGGGGTTCCAATGGATGAACGGCACCGAGTGGGTCGACACGGTGGTGCACATGCGGCCCTATTGGTGGGTGCGGACGCTATCGGGCGTGAGCATGGATATCGGCATGTCCCTGCTCGTGGTCAATATGATGCTGACAGCGCTCACCCGTCCTGGTGAAGTGCGAGAAGCAATGCCCAGCGGTTTGAGGCCGATGCCAGCTGGAGGGGCCGAATGACCGCGCGTTTTGTGGCTCTGGTTGCCGGAGTTCTCTTTTTCTTTCTCGCAGTTTTTACCCAGGGCATCCTCACCTTGCTCGAGCCCTCGGCACGGACCACCGACGTCACCGCCGTCGTGCGCACCGATTTAAGCCAACTCAAGTGGATGTTGACCGAAGCCACCGACTACACGCCGCTGCAAAAACGCGGGCGGGCCGTGTATCTGAGCGAGGGTTGCTGGTACTGCCATTCCCAGTACGTGCGTCCGGTGACTGGTGAAACGCGCCGCTGGGGGCCGGTGAGCGAAGCTGGCGAATACGCCTTCGACGTGCCGCACCTGTTCGGTACCCGGCGCATCGGGCCGGACCTAACGCGCGTTGGGCTCAAATACGGCGACGAGTGGCATTACGCTCATTTCTGGAATCCGCGCATGCTGTCCGAGGATTCGATAATGCAACCCGGCCGCGGATTGTTCGAAGCGCCGGAGGACCGGATCAAGATCGTCGACGACGGAGCGGGCAATCGGACCCTTGAGAAAACGGCGTTCACCCAACGGCTGTTCAACTTCGAGAGCAAGGAGCAAATGAAGCTGACGCCGAACGCGGACGGCCTGCTGTTCGTGCCATTGCAGGCACGTGACGAGTACCCGCTGATTTGGACGCCGAATAAGGAATATACCGGCGACACAGTCAGGATTGCTGCCGAAACGGACGATCTCAAAGCCCTAGTGGCTTATGTGCAGAAACTCGGGATGAACCGCGGCAAGTGGCGCGACCTTTTCGAGCCGCAGGAAATCGAGGTGACCGAGGTTACCTTGCCGCGCTCTTCCGAATGGATTGCCTACGGCAAGGAGGTCTACGAGCGGCGGTGCATCGGTTGCCACGGTGAAAAAGGGGATGGCAACGGACCCGCTGCGACCTTCCTGTTCAACCAGCGCCCGCGAAACTTTAGCGCCGGTGTATTCAAATTCAGGTTGACCCAGAAACCGATCCCGACCGATGGCGATCTGTTGCGGACCATCACCCGCGGCGTACGCGGCACGGCGATGCCGGCTTGGTATGAGCTGCCGCTGAATGACCGACTGGCCGTCATTCAGTACATTAAGTATGAGCTGGCAGTGGACCGCAGCGACCCCGCAAAGCCGTATGCTTACTTCATTGAGGAGCCGCCCGCTGAACCTCTGTACATCGGAACGCCCCCGGCGCCTTCACAGGACATCCTCACGCACGGCAAGGAAGCCTGGCAGAATGCCAAATGCTGGGAGTGCCACGGCCAGACAGGCAAGGGCGACGGCGAAAAGGCTCCGGGGCTGAAGGACGATTTCGGCTTTCCAGTCCGACCCGCAGATCTCACCAGCGGTCAGTTCAAATCCGGCCCAGCGGTCCAGGATATCTTCAGGACTATGAGCACCGGGTTGAGCGGCACGCCGATGCCGTCCTACAGGGACTCGCTATCGGAGCAGGACCGCTGGGCGCTTGCCTACTACGTCCTCGCGCTTTCCGCCTTCAAGGATCCATTGACCGGCAAACCGCTGGAGATTCCAGATGCTGACCAGAAGGCGCTTAACGATCCCAAAGTGGGGACGGGATCGCCGGAGGACCCCTATATTCCAAGACGTGGGTCCAGCCGCAATGCTGCCGCCTCCGATACGGTATCGGCCGATCACGCACACGCGCTGGTTCAGACCAACAGCGATGCTAGCCCGCACAAGAGCGAGTGAGCGATGAGCAGTTATGATTTCGAGGTCATCGGACCGTACGTAGTCGCCTTGCTTATGAGCATCGGTGCCGTGTGCATCTTCATTTGGGCGGTCCTCTCCGGCGCTTTCAATGGTGCCGACCAGGAGGCGCTGCGCTTCTATCACAGAGAGGTCGACGATGACGGACCCGGAACGCGATAGCCCGAACGCCCCACCGCATGCCGAAGGGCATGCGCACGAAATGGAAGAGTATGCGGGCGGCTATATCCAGGCGTGGATCGGGCACGTCCCGGCTTGGCTGCTGGTTGTCTATGCAGTGCTTTTTCTGTGGGCTCTCTATTACGGCTGGCAATATTGGGGCGGTCTAGGGCCGGGACGACCAGGCTAAGATTATTGCTGGAGCAGCACGAGTAACGGTCCCACTGACCAGTTCACCGGTGGCGAAAACGCTGAACGAACCTAGGGAGAGGACGGCGGAAATGGTTGCAGCAAGGATTCTGCTTGCGGTGGCGGCTTTGAATCTCCTCTTCCTATTGTCCGAACTCGGCATGAACGCGTTTCGGGCTTACTTCGGCTGAAGAGGAAAGAGCATGCTAGCGCAAACAGCCTTCTCGCTCGACCAGGCGAGCGCAAGCCAAATAGTCGCCTATTTCGGCGGCGGGGCGGTCACCATCGCCTTCTTCGTCTGGGTCGCTTACCTTGTGAGACATAAAGGGTAGCGGTTATGCCGCAACGGGTCAGACAGGCCGATCCGTCATGACCTACTATTTGGTTACGTTCGTAGCGGGCTTTGCCGGGAGTTTTCATTGCATCGGCATGTGCGGCGGCTTTGCTTGCGGGCTCGGCCGTGATCCGCGTGGGTATGCCGCCACCATGCTGCGCCACTTTATCTATAATTCCGGACGATTGACGACTTACTGCTTTTTGGGCGCGCTGGCGGGTGCATTCGGACAAATCGTGTGCACGCGGCAGGGAACGACGTTCACGCTGCTAGGCGGGTCGGTGGATATCGCCGATCGTATTCTGGCGATTGTTGCCGGCGTGCTCATGATTATGATGGCGCTGCAATTCTTCGGTTTGCTGCAAGCGTTTCATCGCCTGACGGTCGGCTTCGGCGGCAGCACCCTTGCCATGTCGCTGCGCAGCCTGATGACGGCCCGCAGTCGCGGAGCACCGCTCGCTTTTGGGGTATTCAACGGCTTCCTGCCGTGCCCGTTGGTCTATGCCTTTGCAGCCGAAGCGGCGAGCACGGGCCAAGCACTTCCAGGATTCCTTACCATGGCGTCATTCGGGCTGGGCACGTTCCCTGCGATGCTGATGATGGGCGGCGTCGGACGAATTCTTGCGCCGGGCTGGCGCCGGCATGGCGTATGGCTTGCCGGCGGCTGCATCCTGCTGCTTGGCATTATCACCCTTGGCCGCGGCATCCTACCGTTGGGCGCGCCGCACGGTCTGTTAGGACGGCACGCCGCATGACTGCGTCCGGCGGGAGCTTGTGCCACCATTGTTTGCTGCCCGTGGGGGCGCGCTCTCTGCACCAGACTGTCAATGGCGAAGGCTGCGTTTTCTGCTGTTACGGGTGCTCGATCGCCTTCCAAGTGAAGAATGGCAAGACCGAGGAATGGGAGGCGGCTTGGCTACTGATCCGGCTTGGAATTGGCGCCTTTCTCTCCATGAACATCATGCTGTTCAGCCTGCTCATTTACGGCGGGGTCTTTACCGGCGCTGATGCCAGGATGCTTCCCATTATCGACATCCTTCTCCTGATTCTGGCCACGCCGGCGGTGATTATCCTGGGCGGTCCTTTTTTTCGCGAGACTTTGGTTGAAAGCACTCGTGGTCATCTAACATCCTCGGCACTGATCGTCCTCGGCGTTAGCGCGGCATACATCTATTCAGCCGTAGCTGTCATCGAAAGCAATGCGCAGGTCTATTTCGACACCGCCACCATGGTGCTGATGCTGTTTACGCTTGGGCGCTATCTGGAGGCGGCGGGGCGCGCCAGGGCTGCGCGCGATCTCGAGCCGCTCTTGGCGGCGGAACGCGAAAACGTCGTCGTGCTCCAGAATGGGATCGAGGTGGTACGCCCGATGCGCGAGATCGAAGCCGGCATGCTAGTGCGAGTGCGGCCGGGAGAACGCATCGCAGTGGACGGCGTCATCATCGAGGGCATGTCCCGCGTCGATGAAGCGGTGATCACCGGCGAAAGCCGGCCGGTCGAGAAAGATATTGGCTCGCCTGTCATTGCCGGCAGCATGAACATGGAAGGACTGTTGTTGATCCGCAGCAACGGGAGCGGAACCGCTACGCGGTGGGCACAGATCTGCCGGTCCGTGCGTGACGCGCTGATCCGGCGTAGCCCGATCCAGCGTCTAGGCGACCAGGCGGTCACCATTGCGGTGCCTGGCGTGTTAGTGCTCAGCGCCTTGACGGTAACTTACTGGGCGCAATGGCTGCCGTTCGATCGCGCGCTGCTGATGGGCGTAGCGGTTCTGGTTGTTGCCTGTCCGTGCGCCGTCGGTCTGGCTGCGCCGCTGGCAACATCACTTGGCATCGGACGGCTGGCGCGGCACGGCTGCCTCGTCCGTGACGTCGGCGCGCTCGAGGCATTGGCGCGCGTCCGATTATTAGCCTTCGACAAGACCGGCACGCTCACCTTGGGCAAAGCGCGGGTGGTCGCGATCGATACTGCGGACGTCGCCATCGCCGAAGTTCTGGCGCTAGCTGCCGGACTGGAACGTCATTCCGAACATGGCTTGGGCCGCGCCGTGGTTAATGCAGCGGCCGAACGCGGCATCGGGCCGATCCTCGCCCGTAATGTTCGTGCTGTGCCGGGACGCGGCATCGTCGGGCACATCGACGCAGGAACGGTGGCCGCAGGAAATCTTGCTTTGATGCGCGATTTGAGCCTGCCGGTCGCGCCCGGATTGGCGAAGTGTGCGCGTCGCGCGGAAGCGAGCGGTCATTCCGTGATCTATGTCGGTTGGGGCCAGCGGACGCACGCCGTGATCTCGCTCGACGATACGCCGATTCCCGACGGGCGCGCAATGATCGAAGCACTGCGCGCCCGCGGCCTGCGTCTAGCTGTGCTGACGGGAGACCTTGCACCGGCGGCACACCGGGTGTCGGCCGCCTTGGGAATAGAGGACGTGTGCGCCGGACTGACACCGGAAGACAAGCAGGCGGCGCTCGACCGGCATCGCTGGTCGCGGGAGCCAGTCGCGATGGTCGGCGACGGCCTCAACGACGGACCGGTCCTGGTCGAAGCGGATGTCGGCATCGCGGTCGGCACCGCAACCGATCTCGCGCGTGAGACCGCATCCGTGGTGCTGCCCGTGGGCGGCCTGCGGTTGCTACCATGGATCATCGACGTAGCACGCGCCGTTCGCGGCACCGTGCGTGCCAACCTGCTTTGGGCTTTCGGCTACAATCTCGTGGCTTTGTCGCTGGCGGCGCTTGGCATGCTGCAACCGATTATCGCCGCTGCCGTCATGGCCGGATCGAGCGTTCTTGTGGTGTTAAATTCGCTGCGGCTGGAGCGCCTGCCGGAGCCGGCTCCATCGCAGCTTCCGGAGCGGGTATCGAGCGCGGCGACCGCTCGCAGCCTCGGCGTTCCGATCGCACTCGGTGCGGCGACCGAACGGGGCTGAACGACGTTGGTCAGCCGAAGACGTCGTGGGTGAATGCCGCGTACCAGCCGTCCGCCGCGCGTGCCACATCGCGCCGCAGCTCGTCGCTCTCGCCCACCTGGCTGACGAAGATATCTTTAATTTTGATCGATCCCGCCTCGGGTTTAAAATTGATGGCGTCGCTCACCGCATCGTTGGGCGCAAGAATTGTAAAGCACGTATTGAACAGGTGCAGTGTGGTCTGTTCAACTCCGGTCAATGACGCCAGGATTGCAAAGGCACAAGTCTTCGCCTGACTGTTGGTGGCGAATGCTGATTTCGGCATCTCCCCGCTGCTGATCGCATCGCCGACCACGTGAATGCCGGGCTGCAACTTCGACTCGAACGTCATCGGATCGATTGGGCACCAGCCAGATTTATCAGACAAGCCGACGCGCTGCGCCAGTTCGCCTGCCGTTTGCGGTGGGATAATATTGGCAACGCTGACCTTGAAGGTCTCGCCTGCAGTCTTGATCACGCGGGCTTTCACATCGACCGATTTGACTCCGCCGGTAAACTGGCCGGGAAGCCACTCGATCATTCCTGGATAATGCCGATTCCAGGCGTCCTGGAATAGATCCTGCTCGAAGAAAGTATCCTTCGCGTCGAGAATGATAATTTTCGCCCGCGGCTTGAACTGCTTGAAATAGTAGGCCACCAGGCAAGCGCGCTCGTAGGGACCGGGCGGACAGCGAAACGGGTCGGGCGGAGCAGCGATTGCGAAAACCCCACCGTCCTCCATGTTCTCGAGTTGCTGCCGCAGCAACTTGGTCTGCGGCCCAGCATTCCAGGCGTGCGGCAGGACCTGAGTTGCGGCTTCGTCGTAGCCCTCTATGGCATCGAATTCGAAGGCGATGCCGGGCGCGACTACGGCGCGATCGTAATTCAGCTTGCCGCCCCCTTGGAGCGCTACCGTCTTCACCACCGGATCGATCGTTGTCACGGTGTCATGGATGACCTTGATGCCGTACTGCTGCGCCAACCTCTCATAGCCATGGCTGAGCGATTCGAGCGAGCGAAGGCCGGCCAGATAGAAGTTGCTAAAGAAACAGGTCGTGTATCGCTCCTTCGGTTCGACCAGCGTCACGTCCAGTGTCGCGGCGCTCGCGGCCAAATACCTGGCGACGGTTGCGCCGCCGACGCCACCCCCGACCACCACGACGCGGGCGTGGGCTTGGCCTCTTGCCACCCTCTTGCCAAGCGCCGCGAGACAGCCGGCTCCGGCAAAGCAGCCGAACTTACGACGCGTCCAGGTCATCGCTGCTTGGTTCCCGTTGGCTGGGCGGCGAGGTATGCCGCGAGCGCGACGATCTCCCCATCACTGAGCGAAAGGGCGATCGCGTGCATGATCTGGCTGGAGCGCTGCCCCGATTTGAAGGCCGCCATGACGTCAACAAATTCCTTCTGGTCCAGTCCGACGATCGAAGGGATGCCTTTGTCGTGGCCGTCGAGGCGGTGGCACGACGCGCATATTGCCGCAAGCTGAGCGCCTCGACTGTCGTCCTCTGCCATGCCCGGGCTCGCGCTAAGAACGAGCATGCCCGTCGCCATGAAGAGCACAATTATTTGGCGCCTCAATGCTTTTGCGGTTCGGCGGTGCTTTGCGGCCGAGTGCGGCTCGCTCCCGGCGTCAAACAGCGCAACCCTTACCGCGGTCATCAGGACACCGCGAGTTGTTGCGCCAGCGAATAAACGCCACCGCCGTCCTCTTCCCAGATGAAATCGAGGCGGCCGCTCTCGGTAGCGCGCAGATAGAACTCGAAATAAGGATTGGCGGCGACGGCTTCGTGCAAATCGACGGCGAACACGTCGAGGCCGTTATAACGGCAGACGAACTTGTTGATGATCTTGCGGGGAATAACCTTGCCTTCGCTGTCGTGCCGCAGGCCCGTTTCCATCTGATGGCTGATCAGGGCCTTGACTTGAAAAATCTCGCCTTTTGTCACAGTGCTCGGCACTTGTACGCGCGGCATGGGACCGACCCTGTTCTGCCTCACTTCAATAACGGCTCAGGCGCAACCATTCGTCGCGACCTCGACCCAGGTCTTCGCCATTAGCAGCGTGCCATCGCTCATCTCGGCAACGGCTAGGACATGTTGCGGCTCGGCAAGGCGAATGCGCGTCGATACGCGCGGTTGGCTGCATTGCGGCAAGAAGTGAAAGGTGGCAACCTCGATCAGCGGATTGCGCGGTGCTACTACGCGCACGAGCTTGACATGGTCGTCTTCAGTCATAGGGCTGTCGACCTCAATCGTGAGCGGTACGGTATAGCCGTTTGGAAAGGTTCGCGGCATCGCAAGGTGAAGGCGATCCGATTCCATAGGTATCTTTCCGGTCAGCCGCTCAATCAGCTCTGTCGCGTCATCGCTCGCGCTGGCGGGCGAGACGATGATCGTTGTCGCTAATCCCGTGACACCGGTCAACAGCAACTCGCGACGTGTCGGGCCCGTTATTTTACTCTCTTCCAGCATGCCAGCACTCCATCTACGTTCTACAGGCGCCTAGTGTAACTAGTTGATCTGAAATTAAACACCTACCTTCAGACGCGTTGTTGTGGACGCCAATCCCACTGGTCAGAAGTCGATGTCGCCGCCATGCGGCGGATGCGGGTGGCCTTCCGGAATTGTCTCGTCACGCGGCTCGGCAATCATCGCTTCAGTGGTGATCAGCAGTCCCGCGATCGAGGCAGCGCCCTGCAAAGCGGTGCGCACGACCTTGGCGGGATCGATGATGCCTTTGCAGAGAAGGTCGCCGAATTCGCCGGTCTGCGCGTCGAAGCCGTATGCGTAGGTGTCGTTCTTCAGAATCTTGCTGACCACGATAGAGCCGTCTTCCCCCGAATTGATCGCAATTTGGCGCGCCGGCCAGCTGAGCGTTTTCCTGACAATTTCGACTCCGTGCCGTTGGTCCGGGTTTTCGCCGCTGAGTTTTTCCAACGCTTTGGTCGCCCGCAGAAGCGCTACGCCGCCGCCGGGCAGAATGCCTTCCGCAATCGCCGCGCGGGTCGCGTGCACCGCGTCGTCGATGCGGTCCTTGCGCTCCCGGACTTCGACTTCGGTCGCGCCGCCGACGTGGATTATCGCAACACCGGTTGCCAGCTTCGCGATCCGCTCCCGCAATTTTTCGAGATCGAAATCGGAAGTCGTCTCGTTGATCTGAGCCTTGATCCCATCGATGCGGGCTTTGATATCGGCTTTTGCGCCGGCGCCGTCGACGATCGTAGTGTGCTCCTTGTTGATCATTACCTTCTTGGCTCGGCCGAGCATGTCGAGGGTAACCTGCTCAAGTTTGATGCCGACATCATTGGAGATCAATGTGCCACCAGTGAGGATCGCAATGTCTTCCAGCATTACCTTACGCTGATCGCCGTACGCGGGCCCCTTCACGGCCGCAACCTTCACGCCGCCGCGCAGCCGGTTGACGACCAGCGTAGCCAAGGCTTCGCCCTCGACATCCTCGGCAACGATCAGCAGCGGCTTGCCGGTCCGGACCACCGCCTCCAATACCGGAAGGAACTCCTGCAAGGCCGACAATTTCTTCTCATAGACCAGCACATAAGGTTTCTCCAGCTCCACCACCATCTTGCTCGTGTTGGTCACGAAATACGGCGAGATATAACCGCGATCGAACTGCATGCCTTCGACGACTTCAAGTTCTGTCCGTAACGCCTTTGCCTGCTCAACTACAATCAACCCGTCGTCGCCGACTCTGTACATCGCTTCGGCAATCAATCGCCCTATCTCGGCCTCGCCGTTCGCCGAGATCGTGCCGACTTGGGCGATCTCTTCACTCGCGGTGACTTTCTTTGAATTTCTCTCAAGGTCCGCAAGCACCGCCTTGACCGCGATATCGATGCCGCGCTTGAGGTCCATCGGATTCATCCCCGCTGCCACCGCCTTGGTCCCTTCCCGGACTATTCCGTGAGCGAGTAGCGTAGCAGTCGTCGTGCCGTCACCTGCCAGATAGGAGGTCTTGGAAGCGATTTCCTTGACCAACTGCGCGCCCATATTCTCAAATCGGTCCGCAAGCTCGATTTCTTTGGCCACGGTGACACCATCCTTGGTGATGCGTGGGCCGAAGGATTTGTCGAGCGCGACATTGCGTCCTTTGGGACCGAGCGTCACGCGCACTGCGCCGGCCAAGGTATCGATGCCGCGCAACATTTTTTCCCGAGCCTCGCCCGAGAATTTGAAATCCATGGCGCTCACAGCGTCCCTCCCACGAATTCGATACCATCACCAATATCGCAGCGGGATCGTTGCGCCAATCCTTGGAGGGGATCGGTTTCATTGCATTTTATTATCGCAGCTCGAACAGATCTTATAATGACTTGTTCCTTTTCAGATTCCCATCGCAAGACGAGTAGCCACGGCGAGCCGTGATGTTTGTTGCGGTGCATGAGTCCGCTTTTGATGCTGTGGACGGCTCCTCCACCGGCACGTGAGTGCCATGAATGTGGGTGCCTGCTGAGGACCCACGATTCGGAGGAGCCAAATCATGCAATCGATCGCGACAATCGGTCTCGACATCGCTAAGTCCGTCTTCCAAGTGCATGGCGTTGATGCCGCCGGCCAAGTGGTGCTGCGCCGGCAGTTGAAGCGTCGTTACGTCCTGACTTTTTTGAGAAGCTGACGCCCTGCCTGGTCGGCATCGAGGCCTGTGCCTCGTCACACCATTGGTCGCGCGAGTTGCAAGCGCTTGGTCACAGCGTGCGGCTAATGCCGCCAAGAGCCAACATTGCGCAACGCAGTTTTCTCGTCTCTCTTTCGCTTTTTCTCCTCGCTCTTGTCACGCTTTCATCTGTCTAGCGGTAGCGACTGCATTGCAGTGTAGTGACCACGTGGCGCGATCTACGAGACCCGAGCGTGGCGTAATTTGGCTTAAATGCCATCGCGTCCCTCCCTGGTTGATAACGCACTTACAGCCTTATATAAGCGCGTCTGACTCACCGGGTGCGGTGCACATGGCTCTTTAACTGCCAACGCGCGTCCGTGTTCGAGCCATGCATATCCATGGTGGATACGTATGGCGGTATGACTCGTGATTATCATTCGCTCGCGTCGCGCCAGTTACCGAGCC
>JBKPIZ010000103.1:0-6317 GCA_046730495.1 Pseudomonadota bacterium | reverse complement strand
ACGAAGCCTATTCGCACGAAGTCTCGAGTTGCGGCTTCTGGCCGGGCAATGGCGGCTATGGCCGTGCCGCGTTTTACGTCTATGCCTATCCGGAGCCGGCCGGTTACGGCGCGACACGGCTGAAGACTGCCGAAGCGGCCTACGACGACAATCTCGGCCAATTCATTTTGCCTTACGACGCCGTGCGCCAGGCAACCGATCCCGACGCGGTCCTGCTCGGCTTTTTGCAGGAAACCTATGAAGCCGCGGCGGAGCTTGCGAAATGGGATCGCAAGGCGCTGGAGCGGCAGCCGGTTGGGGCGATTCGATAAGTCGTGCTAAGGATGCGTGGCATGGATCATCGGATGGCGCGCTGGACGGTATTCCCGGCACGCGTGGTGGCAGTGGCAATTGCGTCGGCCGTCGTGTTCAACTCGGGCGCTATCGCGCAGACATTGGTCGAGCCCAATTCCAAACCAAAATTGTCGCAGCCGTCCGGCTTGATGAAATCGCAACCCGCGCTGCGGAGGAAATCCTGCAGCGCTTTTGGGGCGGGGTTTGCGCAAGTTCCTGGCACCGATACCTGCGTCAAGATCGGCGGCTTTGTGACCATCGAAGGCACGGTTAACGGTCGCTGATCTCGGTCCATAGCGGGCCATCACAGATAGCGTGTGCCCGCCTTACGACGCCGTGTGCCGGGGGCTGCGGGTGAGCTCGGCAAAGCGCTGGAGCGGCGAGGGCGATAATTAGCGCTAAAGCGAACGTGCTTTAGTCAACAATCCGAATGCGCCAGCGGTCAAACGCGAGGTCGAGAAGAATTGGGCCTAAACTCGGCGCCGATCTCAGTGCCACGCCGCCACGTTACCGATGCGTGGTACACAGGGCCACTGTTTGAGAACAATAAAAGAAAGCTGTCGGGAATGTTGTCGGCGTCCACAACCTGAAGGCGGACATCTTTTTGAGAAATATCGAGCACGCGGCATTGCTGAGTCGCAAACGACCCTGCTTGGCGTATCCGCGCATTTATGTTGTCCCGGCCTCGGAGCGCGCGCTTGAGAAAAGTTTTCGTGAGTTCCAAACTCATCAAGGACGCCATCACGTCATGACCTATTCTCGGCGGCCTGCATCGCCAATATCGCGGAATCGAGGTCTTCGACACGCAAAGGATACGAAGGGTGAGCCGCCATCATTTCAGGGTGTCGTGCCGGAACAGCAGGACCGCCTTCCATGCACGGGCAGGAGTACGGGAACTCCGCCGAGAGCTTGCGAAAATAATCGCTGAGCGCGCTGCGCACGATATCGTGGCGGCTGGTACCCTTCTTGATCGCAGCGATGTCGAGCCTTTCCAGTTCTTCCTGCGTCATGGAAACCATGATGCGACGCGGCTTCTCGGCGTTGTCCGGTTGGCGAGGTTCGGAACGAAAGGGCCGCTCGTCGCGCGGGACCAGCGCCGGGCGCGGCGCTGCTGTGGCAGGCACAACGACGGACGGCGACGCGTCGCCCTTGCGGGCAAGCAGGCTTGCAGTGATGGCTGCGAACTTCGCTGAACTCACGGACGGCTCTCCCGAAATGATGCCTCAGTACGTTTCTGGTCCGCCCGCCCGAAGGGCTTCACAACACGGCGGTTATCGAAGCCCCGCGGCGCTTCATTGGCCACGCGCCTTCGGTCGAGGCCCGAAGGTCGCTCGACGCCGGTAAAAGATTCCGGCGCCGGTCGCGGCGGCGGAACGGGCTTATCCATCGGCTCGACGGAATCGCCAGTGTCGACAGGTCCGGAGGCGTCGGCCGGCGAAAGGCCGGTGATGGCGAAATTCTCCCGTTCAACGGGCGCGAAAGCGGCGTCATGCTTCAGCCGCGCCAAGCGGCCCTGCACATAGGTCCAGAGTTGTTGGATTTCCTTGGCGGATGCGGACTCGGCCGTCACTTCGCCGACTGTACGTCCATCCACCATCGAGGCGGCGAAATCAACGCGATGATGGATCGTGACGGGTGCCACAGTGCCATGCTGCGACAGCGCCACAGCCGCTTCGCCAGTGATCCGTGCACGCGGCGTAGCCGCGTTGACGACGAACAGAACCGGTTTGCCGTGGCGGGTGGCGATGTCCACCGTGGGGCCGACGGCGCGCAGATCGTGCGGACTTGGACGTGTCGGCAGGATCACAAGATCGGCGTGGCCGATCACGTACGAAATGGATTCCGTGATTGCGGGCGGTGTGTCGATCACCGCGAGCTTAACGCCGGAACGGGTGAGATGCTCTAGTGCCTTTCCCAGTTCGAGCGGACCGACCTTGACGAACAATGGTTCGGACGCCGTGCGGGCGTTCCACCAATGCGAGAGGCTGCCTTGCGGATCCATATCGATCAGCGCAACTGGGCCGAGGCCAGCGCGCTGCGCCTCCACTGCCAGATGGCCGGACAGCGTGGTTTTCCCCGTTCCGCCCTTTTGCGACGCCAAAACCAGAATGTGCACTTGTACGCTCTCTCCGCGCCGTGAGCTCCTGCTGGTTCCATTAGCAACCCGCCGCTTGCCGGGTTGTGAAGACCGGAAGCTGCAATTGCAGCAATTTCGATGCAAATCCACTTGACGACGCGGACCGCGCCTTCGGCTTCCTACGCCGGCACAGTGACCCTATTGCGCCCAATCGACTTGGAGGGGGCGCGGCGGATTGCGAATATCGCCAAACTGGCGGCGTCTGAGTTCAGCACAATTCAGAAGGCGCGCAGTGTCGGCGGTTAGGCTCATGATCGTCATCATAAGATTGCAACGTTTCGCCAGGGGCAAATCCGTGCAATGCGCTTACAAGCAGACATCATCGTGTGTCAGGCGTCAGCCAGCTCACGCCGAACCAGCGCCGCGCCGTCGGCCATGGCCTTCATTTTGCCAAAGGCGATGGTGCGCGGCAGATATTTCATGCCGCAATCCGGCGCCACCACGATCCGTTCCGGCGGCACGATATCGAGCGCGCGTCGGATGCGGTCGGCAACGATCCGCGGCGTCTCGATCGTCATATCGCCAAGATCGATAACGCCGAGCACGATGGTCTTGGACGGCAGTTCGCGGAGAATGTTGAGGTCGAGTTTCGGTTGCGCCGCCTCGATCGAAATCTGCCGCGCTTTGGATTGCTCCAATTCCGGCAGAAAGGAATAGCCCGACGGCTTGTCGCGCACCACCGCGGCATAGCCGAAGCACAGATGCACGACGACCGTCCCGGTAACGCCGTCAAGCGCGCGGTTGAGCGCCTTGACGCCGTAACGGCGCGCTTTGTCGGGATGTTGCTGCATCCAGGGCTCGTCGATCTGCACAACGTCCGCTCCGCCGGCAAAGAGGTCCCTGATCTCGGCATTGACCGCTTCGGCATAGGCCATCGCGACCGCTTCCTCGTCGCCGTAAAAGTCGTCCTGCGCCTGGCGCCCCATCGTGAACGGGCCCGGCACGGTGGCCTTGACCTGACGCTCGGTATTGGCGCGCAGCACTTTGAGATCGCGCAATTCCACCGACTGACGGCGCCGGATCGGACCGACGATGCGCGGCACCGGGATGGGCCGTCCACTGCGATTGATCACCGTGCCGGGATTGTCGACATCGATGCCGTCGAGCGCGGTGGCGAAACGGTTGGAATAGCTCTCGCGGCGTTGCTCGCCATCGGTGATGATGTCGAGCCCGGCGCGCTCCTGGTCGCGGATGGCGAGGATCGTGGCGTCGTCCTGCGCCGCTTCAAGCCGCTCAGGCGCCACTAGCCAGAGATCATCGGCGCGCACGCGCGGCACTTGCTTGGACAGCTTTTCGCGGTCGATCAGCCATTCCGGCTGCGGATAGGAGCCGACGAGGCAGGTGGGCAGAAGCATTTGTCTTCAAAAATTCTACTGGAGCGCCGCGGCCTGTTTGGGGGCTTGTAACGCCACGCGCTTACTGTTGCTATCGGGCAGCCGCGCAGCGCACCGTGTAGTGCGCTGCGCTTATCCTGCGGCACGAGCTTTTTAGCCGGTCGCCTTCTCGTACGGATAGATCACGTCACCGGTCTTCTGGTCGCCCGGCGTGAGCACGGTCTGATAGCTCATGCCGCGCCAGGTATCGAGGTTCGCGCTGTCGGTAATGTCGTGATACTGAACCTGCATCACGCCGGATTTGGTCCATTCGCCGTCTTTGCCGAACTTGATCTCCGGATTCATGATCGTGCTGACGGCATGCGTGCGCAGGTAATCGGCGATCTTGTCGTCGTTGATGCTCTTGGTGGCCTCGACCGCTTGTTGCAGCACCTGGAAATAGGCGTAACCCCAGCCGCCGAGATAGTAGCCGAGTGGATCGATGCCAGACGCACGGGCCTGGTACTGTTTGAAGAAGTCCGCAGCCGGTGCCATCAATTTCGGCGTCGGCACCCAGAATTCGTAGTTCACGATTCCATTAAGCTTGGATTTGAGCTTGCTTTTGATAGCGGTGTATTGAATTCCGACCATGCCGCCGCCCATCATTTTCGGCTTCAAGCCCAGCTCGCTGGCGGTCTGCACCATGCCAACCGAGGTGTTTGGATAGGAACAGATCACCACCAGATCGGGATTGGTCGCCTGGATGGCGCGGATGATCGGCGAGAAGTCGGTTGTGTTCGGCGGATAGGTTCTGTCGTAGACAGTCTTGAAACCGTACTTGTGAATGTTGTCGCGGGCGCCATCGGCGGCGTTGCGTGAGAACTCGGCATCCTCGGCCGTAATCGCGACGGTTTGTGGTTTTGGGTTCTGCGCCGCCGCAACTTCGAAGAAACCTTCGGTGAACGACGCTTTCGGCGTGGGGCCGGACGGCAGCATCGAGAAATATTTCGGATAGTGAAAATCATGGTTGGCGTCGAGCGCGAACAACCCGATGAATACTTTGCCCCTCGGCATGACAGCCGGAAGCGCCGGCGCCACCATATTCGTCCCATACGGCCCAATGACCAGATCGACTTTGTCGACTTCGATCAGCTTCGTATAGATGCCGGGCACCGTCGAAGGATTGGTCTGATCGTCGTAATAGACGAGCTGCACAGGCCGGCCGAGCAGGCCGCCTTTGCTGTTGATCTCCTGCTCCCAAATCTGCGCGCCGAGCAGCGCCTGTTGGCCGGCCCCGGCGAGTGCGCCGGTCTGGGCCATGCTAAAGCCGATCTTGATCGGTGCCGCGCCCTGCGCGAAAGCCGCCGGCGAGCCCAAGGCATGGGAAAAGGCCGGGGAAATTACAGCGGCGCTAATGCCGGCATTGAGGCGGCGCCGGGTAATGCGATGGGTCATGTTTTCCTCCAAAAAACGCTGGTTCTCTCACATCTTTGCCTGACCGGCCGCCTCAAATGGCATGACCCGCCAGTGCTCGGGCCGTAGCATGCCCTGCTTTGCCAAGCCTGAAAAGAGAGCGGCGGGTGACGTGGCAATCTGCCCGAGGCGGCGTTGGTATCCCGTCCGGGGGATTGATGATTTATACTGAAACAGTGTTGCCTTAAGCGTCTTGGCGTGGGCTGTCGCCGGTCGAAATTTGGTCTTGAATCAACTGGAGCGCAAACCAGTCGATGATCGCACTGTCCGTTAACGGGAAAACCTACAACCTCGACGTGGAAGACGACACCCCGCTGCTATGGGTGCTGCGCGACACGATCGGACTCACCGGGACCAAATATGGCTGCGGTATTGCACAGTGCGGCGCCTGCACGGTGCTCATCGATGGCGCGCCCACCCGCTCGTGCCAAGCCCCGGTCGGCAGCCTCGCCGGGCGAGCCGTCACCACGATCGAGGCGCTGGCGCAACACGGCAAGCTGCATCCGGTCCAGCAAGCATGGATCGATCTCGACGTACCGCAATGCGGTTATTGTCAAAGCGGAATGATCATGGCCGCCGTGGCGCTGTTGCGCGACAAGCCGAAGCCGACGGATGCCGATATCGATGCGGCCATCACCAATATCTGCCGCTGCGGCACCTATCAGCGGGTGCGCGCCGCGATCCACGCCGCGGCCGAGGCCTAACTGGGCCTAAAGCATGATCGCGCTGACGCGATGAACGAGGCAGGGAACAAATCGCAGCCAGCGGGACGTTATGCCAAGCGCGCCTGGCAGTCCGACGTCATTGTCGATCTGATCAAACATTATGGTTTTCCGTATATCGCGCTCAATCCAGGCGCGAGCTATCGCGGCCTGCATGACTCGCTGGTCAATTACGGCGGCAACGATCCGCCGCTGTTGCTCTGTCAGCATGAGAAGATCGCGGTGCAGATCGCGCACGGCTACGCCAAGGCGACCGGCCGGCCAATGGTGGCGATCGCGCACGACGTGGTCGGCATGCTGCATGCCACGATGGGAATCTACTACGCCTATCTCGATCGC